>JBARYG010000093.1:0-9794 GCA_049647745.1 Mesorhizobium sp. | reverse complement strand
GTCCAGAACAACCGCGACGATTTTGACGATGACGGCGACGAGGAGCGCGACGATTTCGAAAATAGCGGCAATGTCGGCGGCAACGGCAACAATGCCGATGCACCGGCCCTCCAGGCCAATAACGGTTCCGGCCCGCAGCCGGTTATCGAAGGCACGCCGGCCGAGGTCGCGCTGAATGCTGAAGGCCGCGAGAATGGCGGCAATCGCGAGGGCAACGGGCGCGAGGGCAACGGGCGTCAGCGCGAGCGCCGCCCCAATGGAGGAGGCCACGGCCAGAACGGCCAGCAGCGCGGCGACTACCAGCCGCGCGGGGAGCATAACGGCGAGCGTGCCAGGCGTGCCGAAGCGCCGGTGACGCCCGATACCCCACCGTCAGACGCGCCGGAAGCGGCCGAATCCGCCGCTGCTCCCTTGGCGCAATCCGAAAACCTATCGCCGGCCGATCTTGCCGCCCGTGCCGAACTCAATGAAGCGGCGGCGGACGAGGCAGCGGCGCCGCGTCGCCCCAGGCGCCCACGCCGGCCGCGCGTCAGCGCCGATAATGCCGGAGAGACGCCGGCGGAAGCGGGTGCCGGCGAACCGGCGGTCAGCGAAAGCTGATCGGCCAGACCAGATTTTTAAAGCAGGCCCGACTTGTAAAGCCGGCCAAGCCTTTAAGACGGACCAAGCCTTTAAAACCGAACTGAGTTTTGAGCGGTGGGAAACATTTCCCGCCGCTTTTTCATTGACTGCGGTCATTCGCGGTTTTGCGGCGGTATGCGTCTTGAGGGATCGCGACGCGTGCACCATATCTGTTGAGAAATGGATCTGGCCCCGAAGGGGCGGGTCCGTCACCGCAATCTGATCCGGTGCCGCAAAGCGGGCCGGTGATGGAAGGAGACAGGTATGAATCTAGAGAAATATTCCGAGCGCGTGCGCGGTTTCATTCAGTCCGCGCAGCAATACGCGCTCAACCGCAACAACCAGCAATTCACCCCCGAACACATTCTCAAGGCGCTGATCGATGACGACGAAGGCTTTGCCGCCTCGCTGATCGAGCGTGCCGGCGGCCGTCCGCGCGACGTCAAGCTCGGGGTCGAGACGGCGCTGGAAGCAATGCCGAAAGTCGAGGGCGGCGATGGCCAGCTTTATCTGGCGCAGCCGCTGGCCAAGGTATTTTCGACGGCTGAGGAACTGGCCAAGAAGGCTGGCGATTCGTTCGTCACCGTCGAGCGGCTGTTGCAGGCGCTGACCATGGAGAAATCGGCCAAGACGGCTGACATTCTGGCCAAGGCCGGGGTTACAGCACAAGCGCTCAACCAGGTTATCAACGACCTGCGCAAGGGCCGCACGGCCGATTCGGCTTCGGCGGAGCAGGCCTACGATGCGCTGAAGAAATATGCGCGCGACCTGACGGCGGATGCGCGCAGCGGCAAGCTCGATCCTGTTATCGGTCGCGATGACGAGATTCGCCGCACCATCCAGGTCCTGTCGCGCCGCACCAAGAACAATCCGGTGCTGATCGGCGAGCCGGGCGTCGGCAAGACGGCCATTGCCGAAGGGCTCGCGCTACGCATCGTCAACGGCGACGTGCCCGAATCGCTAAAAGACAAGCAGTTGATGGCGCTCGACATGGGCGCGCTGATCGCCGGCGCGAAATATCGCGGTGAGTTCGAGGAGCGGCTGAAAGCCGTGCTCAACGAGGTGACGGCGGCAGCCGGCGGCATCATCCTGTTCATCGACGAGATGCATACGCTTGTCGGTGCCGGCAAGGCGGATGGCGCCATGGACGCCTCGAACCTGTTGAAGCCCGCACTGGCGCGTGGCGAACTGCACTGCGTCGGCGCCACCACGCTGGACGAATACCGCAAATATATCGAAAAGGACGCGGCACTTGCCCGCCGCTTCCAGCCGGTGTTCGTCGACGAGCCTTCGGTGGAGGACACCATCTCCATTCTGCGCGGGCTGAAGGAAAAGTACGAGCAGCACCACAAGGTGCGCATCTCCGATTCCGCGCTGGTGTCGGCGGCGACGTTGTCGAACCGCTACATTGCCGACCGCTTCCTGCCGGACAAGGCGATCGACCTTGTGGACGAGGCCGCTTCGCGGCTGCGGATGCAGGTGGATTCCAAGCCCGAGGCGCTGGACGAGATCGACCGCCGCATCATGCAGCTGAAGATCGAGCGCGAGGCGTTGAAGCTCGAAACGGATGACGCTTCAAAGGACCGGCTGGTGAAGCTCGAAAAGGAACTTGCCGGATTGGAAGAGGAGTCCGATGCGCTGACCGCCAAGTGGCAGTCCGAAAAGGCCAAGCTCGGCGAGGCGGCGGACCTGAAGAAGCAACTGGACGAAGCCCGCAACGAACTGGCGAGCGCGCAGCGCAAGGGCGAATTCCAGAAAGCGGGCGAACTTGCCTACGGCAAGATCCCGGAGATGGAAAAAAAGCTCAAGGAGGCCGAGGCGCGCGACGGTCAGGCCAGCGGCATGGTTGAGGAAGTGGTCACGCCCGATCACGTTGCCCACATCGTCTCGCGCTGGACCGGCATTCCGGTCGACAAGATGCTGGAGGGCGAGCGGGAAAAACTGCTTCGCATGGAAGACGAGATCGCCAAGCGCGTCGTCGGCCAGGGCGAGGCGGTGCAGGCCGTTTCGAAAGCCGTGCGGCGTGCCCGCGCCGGCTTGCAGGACCCGAACCGGCCGATCGGCTCGTTCATGTTCCTCGGGCCTACCGGCGTCGGCAAGACCGAACTGACCAAGGCGTTGGCGAACTTCCTGTTCGACGATGAGGGTGCGATGGTGCGCATCGACATGTCGGAATTCATGGAGAAGCACTCCGTGGCCCGGCTGATCGGCGCGCCTCCCGGCTATGTCGGCTACGAAGAGGGCGGCGCTTTGACCGAAGCGGTGCGGCGCAGGCCTTATCAGGTCATCCTGTTCGACGAGGTCGAAAAGGCGCATCCCGATGTGTTCAACGTGCTGTTGCAGGTTCTGGACGACGGGAGGTTGACGGACGGGCAGGGGCGTACGGTCGACTTCCGCAACACGCTGATCGTCATGACGTCCAACCTCGGCTCTGAATATTTGGTCAATCTTACCGAGGACCAGGATGTCGACCTGGTGCGCGATGACGTGATGAACGTCGTGCGGGCGCACTTCCGGCCGGAATTCCTGAACCGCGTGGACGAGATCATCCTGTTCCACCGGCTGCGGCGGCAGGATATGGGCCAGATTGTCGAAATCCAGCTCAAGCGGTTGGAGAATCTGCTTGTCGATCGCAAGATCACGCTCGATCTCGATCACGATGCGGTCGAGTGGCTGGCCGAGAAGGGCTACGATCCGGCCTATGGCGCGCGGCCGCTGAAGCGGGCGATGCAAAAGGAATTGCAGGACCCGCTGGCTGAAAAGATCCTGATGGGCGACATCCTCGATGGTTCGACCGTCAAGGTGACGGCCGGCTCAGATCGGCTGAATTTCCGGTCGAAGCCGACAGTGGTCGCGGAAGCCGACGCTGCCTGACCCGGAAGGGCAACACTGGCTGCCAGACCCTGTCTGGATAAGGATGGGAGTCTGGACAAGAATGGGGCGCTGATTCGCTGGTGGAAACCATGGATTCGGCGCCTCTTTGTTTTCGCGCCTTGGATGCGGCCATTTTCATGCCCGGTTCATGTTGGAACCATAATTTAGGTAAATGGTTTGCTGGCGAAGAAGGCGTTGCCGGCAAGAAGTGGTGCCGCGCGGCGGTGAACGAGACCCGGAAAGAGTTTTAGCTGCCATGCTTCGCACGATCCTCCTGCTTTCCATGCTTGCCGTGGCGTTGCCGTCGAGCCTGGCTTTCGCGGCACCCGCGCGTGATGGCGAAAGCGGCGATGGTGTCGCGCGCGCTGCCGACGACGGCAGCGTGCTCGTTGCCCAGGACGGCGACTACGAAGTCTATTTCGACGGCAAGGGCAATCGGGTCATCGTTGATTCCTATACCGGCAAGGTCGTTGCCATCCAGCCGCCACAGACGCGTTTCGATCGGCGTGCGTTGCGTGCCGAACAGCGCCGGCGCGACATGCGGCGAGATTCGAGTGACGATTATTATCTGGACGACCCGGCGGACGCGGAGCGTTTCCGTCGCAGGCGCCTTGAGGAAAACGGCTCGGGTTATTCTCCGCCGATAGATCAATACGATCCCTATGGCGACGATTCGGCGGGTACCATGCCGCAGGATGACGGCACGTATGGCCAATCCTATCCCGAGGAGGCGCAGCCGCAGCCGGATATTCAGCGCAGGAAGCTGGAACCTGCGCCGCTCGATCAGGCTTCGATCGAACCCTCCCAGCCTGAAGTGCTGGTGGAGCCGGCCCAGCCGGCAACTCCGAATGTACCGCGTACGAGGGTCGATCCCTCGCTTTCGCTGGGCGCGCGCGAAGACGTGGCGGCGCTGCAGGTTCTGATGGATCGTGTCGGCGCTTCGCCGGGCGTCATCGACGGCCGCTTTGGGTCGAATGTCGACAAGGCGCTTGCGGCCTATCGCGAGATTACCGGGGTACAGTTGAGAACGACCGATGCGGTCGGCATCGCGGAAGCGCTGGCCAAGACCGGCGGGGACGCTTTTGCGAGCTATACGATCACGCCGGAAGACGCGGCAGGCCCGTATGTTGCCTCGATCCCCGAAGATTACAGCCAGAAGGCGCAGCTGGAGCGCATGGCCTACACCTCGGTGACCGAGGCGCTGGCCGAACGCTTCCATATGGATGAGAACTATCTGAAGGCGCTCAATCCCGGGGTGAATTTCAATCGGCCGGGCACGATCATCAAGGTGGCCAATTTCGGCAAGCTCGTCAGCACGCCGGTTGCCCGCATCCTTGCCGACAAGGGCATGAAGCAGGTGCGCGCTTACGATGCAGCCGGAAAGCTGGTAGCTGCCTATCCGGCAACGATCGGCTCTACCGATACGCCATCGCCGTCGGGAACGCATGTCGTTACCCGAATCGCGCTCGATCCGAATTACACCTACAATCCGAAGCTCAACTTCAAGCAGGGCGAGAACGACAAGGTGCTGACCATCCCGCCGGGACCGAACGGGCCGGTCGGGTCGGTGTGGATCGCGTTGGACAAGCCGACCTACGGCATTCACGGCACCCCCGATCCCTCCAAGATCGGCAAGACCGAAAGTCATGGCTGCGTTCGCCTGACCAACTGGGATGCGCGCGAACTGGCGAAACTGGTGAAGCCCGGCGTGACCGTCGAATTCGTGGACTGAATGTTGGCAGGATGCGCGAAGCCTCCGTATTGCTCATGTGCTCCGGAGCGCCTAAGCAGCATTCATGCAATCGCCAGGCGAAGCCAGCGCAGAAGCTATTCCCCAGACGGGGGCTGAAAACGGCAATTCGTTCTGCCCGCGATCTCGTCGCCGTTTCGTCCTGATTGCGGCGATCCTCGCTTCGGCGCTGGGCTTCATCGACGGTTCCGTGCTGGCTATCGCCATCCCCGCGATCCGGGTCGATCTAGGCGCCAGCCTGGTCGAGGCGCAGTGGATTTCGAATGGCTATGCGCTGATGCTGTCGGCGCTGATTCTGGCCGGAGGCGCTGCCGGCGACCGATTCGGCCTGCGCCATACATTCGTTGCCGGCATTGCACTATTCATCACGGCATCGCTGGCATGCGCGCTGGCGCCCAATCCGCCGATGCTGGTTCTGTCCCGCTCGATCCAGGGCGCCGGCGCCGCCATCATGGTGCCTTGCAGCCTGGCCATCATCGCCAAGGCCTATCCGAAGAAAGAGCGCGGCCGGGCGATCGGCATATGGGCCGCCGCTTCAGCCCTGACCACCGCGCTCGGCCCCGTGCTCGGCGGTTTGATGCTGGCTTCCTTCGATGCCAGCGTCTGGCGGGCGATCTTCGCGATCAACCTGCCGCTGGGCGCGGTTTCCATCTATCTGCTGTTGTTCAAGGTGCCCGCTGATACTCCCGCCGGAAAACGCAGGCTCGATCTTGGCGGCGCGGCTCTTGCCACGCTGGCGTTCGGCGCGCTCGCCTACGGACTGACGGCCATGAGCGGCGAGGGGCATGTCGCCAGCGCCGGCATTGTTGCGGGCGCAGTGCTGCTCATCGTCTTTGTCGCTTGGGAATTGCGTCAGCGCGAGCCGATGATCGATCTTGCCCTGTTTCGCAGCGGTGCTTTTTCCGGCGCAAATCTGGCAACGTTTTTTCTCTACTTCGCGCTGTCGGCAAATCTCTTCTATCTGCCGATGCTGCTCATTGCCGGCTGGGGGCTCAGCGCGGGGAAGGTAGGCTTCATCTTCCTGCCGCTGTCGGCCTGCATCGCCCTCTTGTCAGGGCCGGTCGGCCGTATTTCGGACCGGATCGGGCCGCGCATCCCGCTTACGGCGGGAAGTATCCTGGTGGCGTTGGCCTTTGCCGGCCTGGCCTTCATGGCTCACGCCGGAATTCACTGGTTCTGGGAGGGCGTCTTTCCGCTGATGACCCTGATGGGGCTCGGCATGGCGCTGGTGGTGTCGCCGCTGTCGACGGCGATCATGACGGCCGTCGAGGATAAGGATACGGGGGCAGCCTCGGGTATCAACAACGCCGTTTCCCGTATCGCTGGCCTGATCGCCGTCGCCGCGATGGGGTCGGTCGCGGCATGGGTCTATGCGAGGGCGCCGGGAATTGCCGGTAGTGCAGACATCCCCGGCTTTGGTGAACCGGCGCCGCCCGCTCTCCCGGCGGGGCTCGATATGGCGCGGATCGCGGCCGGCGACGCCGCGTTCGCGGCGGTTGCCCTTGTCACAGCGCTGCTATGCTTGTTTTCGGCGATCACCACCTGGATGACCGCACCTGGAAGCGCCAGCGAAACTTAAAGTATGCCGTTGTCCCAAAGCCGCAGCGCACCTTGGGCGACATACTTTACACTTTCAGCCCTCGGCCTTGGCGCTGGCAACCTTCAACTGGTCGCTGTCTTCGCGTTTGAGCAGGTCGTCGATACGCTCGCGCTCGCGCTTGAAGGCGACGAGGTCGTCGCCCTTCAGTACCTTGCCGACGGGCAGGCGAACGCGCATCGGGTCCACCTTGGTGCCGTTGACGATCAGTTCGTAGTGCAAATGCGGGCCTGTCGCGAGGCCGGTCTGGCCGAGATAGCCGATAACCTGTCCCTGGCGCACGCGCACGCCCGCCTGGATACCTTTCGCGAAAGCGCTCTGGTGATTGTATGAAGTTTCGTAGCCATTGGCGTGGCGAATGATGATCTGCTTGCCGTAGCCGCCTGCCCAGCCGGCCTTTTCGATGACGCCGTTGCCGGCGGCGATGATTGGCGTTCCTACAGGGGCTGCCCAGTCCACGCCGGTATGCATACGCACATAACCCAGGATCGGATGCTTGCGCGCGCCGAATCCGGAACGGAATCGTCCGGCCGGCAGCGGGTTGCGCAACAGGAACTGTTCGGCGCTGCGGCCGTCCTGATCGAAATAGTCCGATTCGCCATCCTGCATCTGGAAGCGGTAGAGGTTCCGCGTCTGGCCGCCGAATGTCGAGGAGACATACAGCAGTTCGGAATCGTCGGACGCCTGGTCGTCGCCGTCCGGCTGGGAGAACAGCACCTCCATGTGGTCCGTCGGGCTCAGCCGAGACTGGAAGTCCACATTGGGCGCCAGCAGCTTGACCAACTGCTTGGTCATCTTTTTCGACATTCCATAGGAATAGGCGGCGCGATAGATGCCGTCATAGATGTTCGGCAAGGTGCCGCGCACCGCCGCCGGTGGCGAATCGTCGAATGCCGTCAGCAGTTCGGGATTTGGCTCCGGCTCCTTGGCCGGCACGTATTGGCCATGATCGTCAAGCGCGATGGTAACGATGTGCTGGGTTTTGTCGTAGACGCTGGTGCGAACGATCTTGGCCTGATCGCCCCGGACTTCCAGGCCGACGCGGAGTACCGTGCCGGCCTTTAGCGCCGGTGCGTTCAGCAATTTGCCGATCGCCTCGGCCATGCCGGTAGCGTCCTCGCCCGTATAGCCGGAATCGGCGAACGCGTCGGCGATGCCGTAATCCTTGGTGAAGGGGATGATTTCCTCGGCAAAGGAGGGCGCGTGGTCGTCAGCCTCGATACGAGGAGATACCGACACGTTTTCCGGCACGATCTTGACGCCGTAGGAGCCGGCCATGCTTTGCGCCAGCTGATCGCCGAATCGTTGCGGGTCGACATAATGAAGGGCGGCTACATGGATAGCGCCATCGCCGAGCTCCGCGCCCGCCTCGCGCACTACCTTTTCAACCTCGTTGGCGGAAAGATCGTTCTTTTCGTCGAAGGCGGCCGTCTCGATCGGGAAATCGACGGTCTTCAGGCTCATTTCGCTTTCGACCTTGGCGCCGTAGATCTGGCCGGCGGCCAGCGGCGAAGGAGCTGGCTGGTCGGCGGTATCGTCGCCGAACACCTGCATCGGATCGAAGGCCGGGTAAGGACGGGTGGTGGTGTGGCCGGCGGCCAGGTTCATCTTGATCTGCACGAACGGCATGGTGTGGATGACGTCGCGGTCGCCGACCTTGGTGACCATGGACACTTCCATGCGCCTGCGGTCCTTGGCCTTGGCGATCTGGCGCAGCGGCACCAGCCGGGTGGTCTTGGCGCCTTCACCCGATTCCGCGCCATTGGCCAGGCTGATGAGTTCGGCGATCTCGGGCGGCGTCGCCAGTTGCTGGCGCCCGTCGAGGGCGGCGAACAAAGCGACACCCATCAGTACACTGGAGGTAAGGCCCGTCAGGAAAGTGCCGGACAGCCAGCGCGCCGACACCTCACGGCGATCGGGCGGCCCGCTGCGGCCGTCCGCGATCAGCGGCGGCTGGTTGCCAAGCTCGGCTATGACCTCTTGCGTATCTTGCATCCAGGACGGCTGCTTCTTCCCCGGCGGGCTGGTCGCTCTTTATGTGGTTGTGACATTTGCCTGTCGTATGGGCTCAAGTCAACGAAACCCGGCCCCGGCCGGACCTCTGACCACATCACTCTTATAGGGCCGCGAGGAAATTTACGCCCGGGCGGCGGGTTTGCGTCTTCCATAAAGGCAAAAGCGCGGGCCGGGGCCGACGCTTTTCGCAAGTCCATGGCAGGATGTCGAATGCCAATGCGGCGGCAATAGGGCTTTCGTATCGATGCGGAGCGACAAACCACCGGCAAACCCTTGGCGCCGCTACGTAAGCTCGCCGGGAAAAACGGGCGCCGTGATTTTTGTCGCAAAAAATTCAAAAAACTTCGAAATCGTTGTTGACACTTGGAAGGGGTCCCGACTATATACGCCTCACCAACGACGGCGGCGACGCTGCTGGCGACTAAGAAGTTCGCTTCTACGGATTGCCAAGTTGGACGAAATCAAGAGAGCCGCGCGAGCGACACTCAACCGGGCCTGAAGCCAAAAGCAGACAGGCCTACGACATTGTTTTCAATGTCTGTTCTTTGAAAATTAAATAGTGAAGAAAGAGAAACGTGGGCGGCAGAGTCCTGCTGAACCCCTTGTCCCGCCAGGGATAAGATGGTTCGAACGAGACTTTGGCGGACACGTTTTGAGAGAATAAGTCTACCAAGATACGCAAGTATCTAGGTGTGAATGTTCTCGTCAATTCAAAGCGTGACCAGATAAAGCCAAATCAAAGTCTTATTAAACTTGAGAGTTTGATCCTGGCTCAGAACGAACGCTGGCGGCAGGCTTAACACATGCAAGTCGAGCGCCCCGCAAGGGGAGCGGCAGACGGGTGAGTAACGCGTGGGAATCTACCCATCTCTACGGAATAACCCAGGGAAACTTGGACTAATACCGTATACGCCCTTCGGGGGAAAGATTTATCGG
>JBARYG010000092.1:0-92690 GCA_049647745.1 Mesorhizobium sp. | reverse complement strand
CCTGCGGCTGTTCGAGGAGGCGCGCCAAGCCCTTGTTTACGCTGCGCCACATATCGGCTTTGCGGTCAGCGTCGACCAGAAACAGTTCCTGTCGATCGCCAAGATCAGGGCCCTGCGCGCGCTGTGGGCGCGCGTCCAGCAGGCGTGTTCCATTCCCGCATCGCCCGCGACCATCCATGCGGAAACGTCGTTTCGCATGATGACGGCAAAGGACCCGGAGACGAACATCCTGCGCACGACCATCGCCGGCTTTGCGGCGGCGGCAGGCGGCGCAGATTCAGTTTCCATCCTGCCGCATACGATTGCGCACGGGCTGCCGGCCGCCTTTGCCCGCCGGATCGCCCGCAACGCGCAACTCATTCTGGCGCGCGAAAGCCACATCGACCACGTCAACGATCCCGCACGGGGTTCGGGCAGCGTCGAAACCCTGACGGAAAGCCTTTGCGAGCAAGCGTGGGCGGAATTCCAGCGCATCGAAGCCGAAGGCGGCATTCTCAACAGCTTGCATGACGGCCACATCCAGAAGCGGGTGATCGCCGCCCACACCGAAAGAGCGAAGAAATATCAGACGGGAGAACGCATCATCGTCGGCACGACGCTCTACCCGCCGAAAGTAGAGCGCCCGGTGGAAACGCTTGCCGCCGAGCGGCGGCCGGAGCCGACCGACGGCATCGTGTTTTGCCAGGTGCTTCATCCCAGGCGTGACGACCAACCGGCCGAGGCCTCCCAATGATCCCGGATTTCAGCCGTATCGCCTGGTCGCCGGCACCGCCCCGATCCGTCGAGATCGCAGGCCTGTGGCCGACGCCGGAAAGCATCGCCGTCAAGCGGCTTTACGGACAGGCCGATATCGACGGCCTGCCCAATCTCCACACCTATCCCGGGCTGGCACCGTTCATACGCGGCCCATACCCGACCATGTACGTCCAGAAACCATGGACGATCCGCCAGTATGCCGGCTTCTCGACGGCTGAGGAATCCAACGCCTTCTACCGGCGAAACCTTGCCGCCGGCCAGAAGGGCTTGTCCATCGCCTTCGACCTCGCCACCCATCGCGGCTACGACAGCGATCACCCGCGCGTCGCTGGCGATGTCGGCATGGCTGGTGTCGCCATCGATTCCATTCTCGACATGCGGCAGCTGTTCGAAGGTATCCCGCTGGACGAGATGACCGTGTCGATGACCATGAACGGTGCGGTGTTGCCGATCTTGGCGCTTTATATCGTCGCGGCGGAAGAACAGGGCGTCGCTCAGAAAGACCTCGCCGGGACCATCCAGAACGACATCCTCAAGGAGTTCATGGTCCGCAACACCTACATCTATCCGCCAAAGCCATCGATGCGGATCGTTTCGGACATCTTCTCCTACACTTCGAAGAATATGCCGAAGTTCAACTCCATCTCGATCTCCGGCTATCACATGCAGGAAGCGGGTGCGACGGCCGATCTCGAACTCGCCTACACCATCGCCGACGGCATCGAATATGCCCGCGCCGGCGTCGCCGCCGGGCTCGACATCGACAAGTTCGCGCCGCGCCTTTCCTTCTTCTGGGCGATCGGCATGAACTTCTTCATGGAAGTCGCCAAGCTGCGCGCCGCGCGCCTCATCTGGGCGCAGCTCATGCAGAAGAATTTTGCGCCGAAGGACCAGCGCTCGCTGTCGCTACGCACCCACTGCCAGACCTCCGGCTGGTCGCTGACGGCGCAGGACCCCTACAACAACATCGCCCGCACCATGATCGAGGCGATGGCGGCGACGCAGGGGCATACGCAATCGCTGCACACCAATTCATTCGACGAGGCGCTCGCGCTGCCGACCGACCATTCCGCCCGCATCGCGCGCAATACGCAGCTTATCCTGCAAAAGGAATCCGGCACCACGGCGATCATCGACCCATGGGGCGGCTCGGCCTATGTCGAGCGGCTGACGCATGATCTTGCCGCGCTGGCGATGAAGCACATCGAGGAAGTCGAACGCCTCGGCGGCATGGCGGCGGCGACTGAAAAGGGCATCCCAAAACTTCGCATCGAGGAGGCGGCGGCCCGCACGCAGGCACGCATCGATTCCGGCGACCAGGTTCTGGTCGGCGTGAACGCCTTCCGACCGGACACCGACGTCGACGTCGACGTGCTGAAGATCGACAACGCCGAAGTCAGGGCGCGCCAGCTTTCAAAGCTGCAGCAACTGAAAGGCACCCGCGATGTGGGTGCCGTCGAAAGCGCGCTCGACGCGCTGACCCAAGCTGCCAAAAGCGGCGGGAATTTGCTCGAATTCTCCATTCGCGCGGCGCGCGCCAACGCTACCGTCGGCGAAATCTCCCTGGCGCTGGAAAAAGCTTTCGGCCGGCATGTCGCCACCGTGCAGACGATTTCGGGCGTCTATCGCAAGGCGCTCGGCGAAAATCCGGTCGTCGGCCGGCTGGAAGACAAACTCGCCGCTTTCGAGAAGAAAACGGGCGGCAAACCGCGCATCCTCGTCGCCAAGATGGGACAGGACGGCCATGATCGCGGCCAGAAAGTCATCGCCACCGCTTTTGCCGATCTGGGCTTCGACGTGACCGTCGGCGCCATGTTCCAGACACCCGAAGAGATCGCCAGGCTTGCCGCCGAGCACAATGTCCACATCGTCGGCGCGTCATCGCTGGCGGCGGGGCATTTGACGCTTATCCCCGAATTGAAGGAAGCGCTGAAGAAAAACGGCCACGACGATATCCTCATCGTCGCCGGCGGCGTCATTCCGCCGCAGGATTACGATGCCGTGCTGAAGGCCGGAGCCGCCGAAATCTTCCCGCCCGGCACGGTTATCCCCGAAGCGGCCGACAGGCTGATGGACCGGCTGCTGGCGCTTCGCTGATCGGTTATAATCTTTGTTGTAACAGGCCGTTCAGCATGGCGAAGCCCAAGGGCTACGAGACGAAAATGCCCTTGAATCGGTATTGGCCCACGCGAAAAACAAAGCCCATTGTGGCGAACCTTCGATCCACGATCTTGCGGCCGCCTACGTTTTCGGCATCGCTCGAAACCAGGCCTTTGTCGACGGCAACATGCGCACAGCCATCGTGGCAGCAGGCGCGTTCCTGATCATCAACGGCCATGTACTGACTGCCAACAATGGCGCGCTTTATGAATTCGTCATGAGTGTAGCGGCTGGCGAAATCAACGAAGAAGGGGCGGCGGCCTTCTTCCAGGACCACAGCGCCAAGATCGAAGGCTGACCGTTAGCCAACAGCGCTCAACCCCGCGATCTCCCATTCCTTGCCGTTGACCGTGGCGACGTCTCCCACCTTCTTGCCGAACAAGGCCCGGGCCATCGGTGAGACATGCGAGATCGAACCGTTGGCGGGGTCGGCTTCGTCCTCGCCAACGATCTTCCACGAGACGGATTTTCCGTCTTCGCTTTCCAGTTCGACGGCCATCCCGAAACGGACCACGTCGCTGCCTTTCTCCGGCACCGACAATTCCGCGTTCTCGCGCCGCGCCATCCAATAACGCAGGTCTCGGACAAGCACTGCGGCGCGCTGCTTGTCGGCTCCGCTTTCCGCCTTCGCCAATTCCTCGCGCAGGCTGGCAAGCTCGGCTTCGATCATCGCCATTCCAGCTTGCGTGACCAGATTGCGGTGCGGGCTTACCGGCCGCTCGCCGATATCGGGAACCGCGTTCTCGCTGTCTTCTTCGCGGGTGAAAGCTCTGCTCATCGGTCGAACTTAGGCAGGGCCGGAGAGCTTCACAAGCCATTTCGGCCAGTGTCGGCCGCGCTGCCGGCCTCTGGCACAGTTCGTGCATCATCCCATGTAGAAACCGGAAATCCGTGCCAATGCTGGACAGAAGACGCTTTCTTGCCGGAACCGCCGGCTTTGCCGTCCTGGGCCTTTCGGCCGAAAGGGCCGTCGCAAAAGTCCTTCCGGGCTTTGAAAAGGCATCCATGCGGGGCTCCATCGACGCCACCGAACTCGGCGTCCAGCCCGGCGAGCTGGACGACCAGAGCAAAAAATTCGCGAAAATGCTGCACGATGCGAGCGCCCGCGACGTGTCTGTCTTCCTGCCGCCCGGCACCTATGTGGTGTCCAATCTTTCCCTGCCGGCCCGTGTGCGGCTGACCGGCGTGCCGGGCGCTACCCGCATCGTCTATGCGGGCGGCGGCCATCTCATGATGGCTGAGCGAGCCGAGCGTATCGAGCTTACCGGGCTGACCTTCGACGGCGCCAACGGCTGGATGGCGGACTATGCCGAAGGGTTGCTCGACCTGCGCCAGATAGCGCACTTTGCCATAGACAAGTGCGAAGTCGGCGGCAGCGGCAAGCATGGCCTCGCGTTGGAGCATGTTTCCGGTCGCGTCGAACGTTCGATCATTTCCGGCGCGGCGGACGCGGGCATCTATTCGGTCGAAGCACGCGGCATGACGGTCACCGGCAATACGGTCTTTGATTGTGCCAATGGCGGCATCCTCGTGCACCGCTGGCAGGCCGGCGAAGACGACACCATGGTTACCGGCAACCGTATCGAGCGCATCGGCGCGCGCAGCGGCGGCACCGGGCAGAACGGCAACGGCATCAATGCTTTTCGCGCCGGCAACGTCGTCATCACCGGCAACATCGTTTCCGACTGCGCCTTTTCCGCCATTCGCGCCAACAGCGCCAGCAATGTGCAGATCGCCGGCAACATCTGCTCGCGTTCGGGAGAAACGGCGCTTTATTCCGAATTTTCCTTCGAAGGCGCAGTCATCGCCAACAACATCGTCGATGGCGCGGCCAACGGCATCTCGATGGTGAATTTCAACGAAGGCGGGCGCATGGGCGTCTGCTCCGGCAACATCGTGCGCAATCTCTCGACCAGCGGCCCCTATCCTGCCGATCCTCCCGGCTTCGGCGTCGGCATCAGCGTCGAGGCCGATACCACCGTCTCAGGCAACGTTATAGAAAACGCTCCGCTTTACGGCATGAAACTCGGCTGGGGGCCGTATTTGCGCAACGTGAGCGCCACCGGCAACGTCATCCGCAAAGTGGGCACCGGCATCGCAGTCAGCGTGGTCGAAAAGACAGGATCGGCCGTCATATCCGACAACATCATCGAGGCCGCCCGCCTCGGCGCAATTGTCGGCTACCGCTGGGCAGATACAGCTACGGACGACCTCGCCTCGAGTGGGAGCGCCGGTTACGCGCACCTCACCGTCGAAAGAAATCACGTAAGCTGAGGATCAGGCGAATGCCGCTGTCGGCCGTAGGCCGGCCACCTCGATACCGTTCCAGTTTTTCAGCACCGGGTTCGCCTGCCCAGTCAGCTTCGCCGCGACGGCCTCATCCTTCGCAAGCAACTTCGCCAACACGGCGGCGATCATGATTTCGGCGGCGCGGGAAGCGCCGTCGTCGCATTTCAGCGCAATGCCAAGCCCCAGCTCGGGCAACGCCGCGCAATAGACCCCCTCCGCCCCCACCTTCACGAAGATACGGCCGGGGGCGGCATTCATCAGGGCAACGTCGGCACGGTCGGTGCCGGAAACGAGAAACGGCTCGGCCATGCAGGCCGACATCAGGCGCCTGGCCGCCCTCGCCCGCAGAGCGCCCAACCCATTGCCGGTCGCCATCCGCGCAAATCCGCGTGCAAAATTCTTCAGCGGCACGGCATAGGTCGGGATCGAGCAACCATCCGTGCCGCGATGAGCAGCATCGTGGGCCGCCCCGGTGACGTTTTCCATCGCCTCGCGCACCATTTCCTGTAGGGCGTGGCCGGCCTTGACGTAGCCACGATGGTCGATGCCGGCATGGGCACAGGTGCACAGGAAGCCGGAATGTTTCCCGGAGCAATTGTTGTGCAAGGCGCTGGGTGAAGCCCCGCTCCGTGCCAGCGCCACAGTTGCTGGCTGGCTCGAAGGCCAATGTGCGCCGCATTCCAGCGCCGATGGATCGAGCCCAGCCTTTGCCAGCATCGAACTGGCGAGTTCAGTATGCGCGGGCTCGCCCGAATGAGAGGCACAGGCCAGGGCCAGTTCGCGCTCGCCAAAGCCGTAGGCATCCGCCGTCCCGCTTTCGACAAAGGGCAGCGCCTGGATCGCCTTCACCGCCGAGCGCGGAAACACGGCACGCGCCGTGTCGCCGATTTCCAATACGGGCTTGCCGTCGCCGTCGAACACCGACACCGCGCCACGATGCGCACTCTCCACCACCGTGCCGCGCAGCACCTCTACCAGAACCGGATTTGTCATGATTCGCCTTCGCGATGCCGATCTTCAGCGGATGCGGTCAAGAATGGAAACGTAATTTGCGACCGCAGCACCGCCCATATTGAAGATGCCGGCCAGTTTGGCGTTCGGAACCTGGATGCCCCCCGCCTCGCCAGTCAGTTGCATCGCGCTCAAGACATGCATGGAAACGCCCGTGGCGCCGATCGGATGGCCCTTGGATTTCAGCCCGCCGGAGGGGTTGACCGGCAGCCGGCCGCCCTTGGCCGTCTCGCCGCTTAGCGCAATCTTGGCCCCCTCGCCGCGCTTCGCCAGCCCCATCGCCTCGTATTCGATCAGTTCGGCGATGGTGAAGCAGTCGTGGGTTTCGACCAAGGACAGATCGTCCAGCGTCACGCCGGCGCTTTTCAGCGCCCTGCCCCACGCTACTTCACAGCCCTCGAACAGAAGGATGTCGCGCTTCGACATCGGCAAAAAATCCTGCACATGCTCGTTGGCTCGGAAGGCGACGGCGCGGCGCATTTTCAGCGCCGTCGTCGCATCGGTCAGAACGAGGGCCGCCGCCCCGTCCGACACGAGCGAGCAATCGGTGCGTTTCAGTGGCCCGGCAACGAACGGGTTCTTCTCGCTCTCGTGCCGGCAGAAGTCGTAGCCGAAATCCTTGCGCAACTGCGCATAGGGGTTGTCGACGCCGTTCTTGTGGTTTTTCGCCGCAATCGTCGCCAGCGCGTCCGACTGGTCGCCATAGCGCTGGAAATAGGCGCTGGCGATCTTGCCGAAGACACCAGCGAAACCGGCCGGCGTATCGCCGTCTTCCGGCAGGTAGGAAGCGCGCAGCAGGTTGCGGCCGATCTCGGGGCCGGGCGTGGTCGTCATTTGCTCGGCACCCACCACCAGCACGATGCGCGCCGCGTTGGCGTCGATGGCGCGTATACCCTGCCTGACCGCCGCCGATCCGGTGGCGCACGCGTTTTCCACGCGCGTCGCAGGCTTGAAGCGCAGCCGGTCGTCGGCCTGCAAGACCAGGCTCGCGGTAAAATCCTGTGCCGAGAAACCGGCATTGAAATGCCCGAGCACGATCTCGTCGACATCGTCCGGGCCGATGCCGGCGTGTTCCAGCGCCTCGGCCGCCACCTTGGTGATCAGTCCTTCCAGCGTTTCGCCTTCCAGCTTGCCGAAGCGCGAATGCGCCCAACCGACGATGCATGCCGTCATGGCGATCTCCTTCATCCTGTAGCCTAATGGCCATTCAGGCCGCAAAATGGACCCCGGCTCCCATTCCGTAAAGCAAAGTTTGCGCGACCGGCAATCTGGCTCATCGAATTTTTGTTGATTGATGAGTCAATTAAAAATAACCTGCCGCCCGGGAGTTGTCGGATGCCGAAAGTCGGAATGGAGCCATTGCGCCGCAAGGCGCTGATCGACGCCGCGATCTCTGCCATCGGCGAGCGCGGTTCGCTCGACGTCACCATGTCCGAGATTGCCGGACGAGCCGGCGTATCGTCGGCGCTTGCCCATCACTATTTCGGGGCAAAGGACGAGCTTTTGCTGGCGACCATGCGGCATCTGCTGGCCGAACTCGGAGTGGATGCCAGACGCGCTCTGCGCAGCGCGCCAACACCGCGCGCGCGCGTTTCGGCGGTGGTAGCCGTCAACTTTTCCGCTGCCCAGTTCAAGCCCCAGACCATTGCCGCATGGCTCGCCTTCTATGTCGAGGCGCAGCGGTCGCCAGCGCTGCGCCGGCTGCTCAAAGTCTATGCGCGCCGCCTGCATTCGAACCTGATGAGCGGGCTTTGCGCCATCCTGCCACACGCAGACGCCGACCAGGTCGCCGAAACCACGGCGGCGCTGATCGACGGGCTCTATATCCGCCGCGCGCTGAAGGACGGCGTACCGGATGCAGCAACCGCTATCGCGCTCATCGAAGACTATCTCAACACCAAGCTCAGCGAGCACCAGAAAGCGCCATGACCGGCCAACCCAACATCCTCATCATCATGGTCGACCAGTTCAACGGGACCTTCTTTCCCGATGGGCCGGCGGATTTCCTGCATGCGCCGAACCTAAAGGCGCTCGCCGCGCGCTCGGCACGCTTCAAGAACAATTACACCGCCTCGCCGCTCTGCGCGCCGGGCCGCGCCTCGTTCATGAGCGGGCAGTTGCCGTCGCATACCGGCGTCTATGACAACGCCGCCGAGTTCCCCTCCTCCATCCCGACCTATGCGCATCATTTACGCGCTGCTGGCTACCACACCTGCCTGTCGGGGAAGATGCACTTCGTCGGGCCGGACCAGTTGCACGGCTTCGAGGAGCGACTGACCACCGACATCTACCCGGCCGATTTCGGCTGGACGCCGGACTACCGCAAACCCGGCGAGCGCATCGACTGGTGGTATCATAACCTCGGCTCGGTGACCGGCGCCGGCACCGCCGAGATCACCAACCAGATGGAATATGACGACGAGGTCGCCTTTTTCGCCGAACAGAAGCTCTATGACCTTTCCCGCGTTTCAGATGACGCAGCGCGCCGGCCCTGGTGCCTGACCGTCTCCTTCACCCATCCGCACGATCCCTATGTCGCGCGGCGCAAATACTGGGACCTTTACGAGAACTGCCCGGCGCTGGAGCCCGAAGTCGGCTTCATCCCCTATGCCGAACAGGACGCGCATTCGAAGCGGCTCTACAAGGCCAGCGACTACGACAGCTTTTCCATCACGCCCGAACAGGTCCGGCGTTCGCGGCGCGGCTATTTCGCCAACATCTCCTATATCGATGACAAGGTCGGCGAGCTGTTGTCGGTGCTGGAGCGCACCCGCATGGCCGACGACACCATCGTGGTGTTCTGCTCCGACCACGGCGACATGCTGGGAGAGCATGGCCTCTGGTTCAAGATGAGTTTTCGCGAAGGCTCGGCGCGCGTGCCGCTGACGATTGCCGGCAAGAGCATCCGCGCCGGTCTTGTCAACGAGCCGACCTCCAACCTCGATATAACCCCGACGTTATGCGACCTTGCCGGTATCGATATCGGCGCCATCATGCCATGGACCGATGGCCAGTCGCTGAAGCCACTGGTCGAAGGCAAGGGCCGCTCGGAGCCGGTCCTGATGGAATATGCCGCGGAAGGCTCCAACGCGCCGCTGGTTGGCATCCGCGACGGTCGCTACAAGTTCATCCATTGCGAGATCGATCCGCCGCAACTGTTTGATCTGGAATCCGATCCGCACGAACTTAACAACCTTGCCGCCGATCCGGCCAACGCCGCGCTCATCGCCACCTTCATGGCAAGAGTGGGCGCGCGCTGGGACATGGCGCGTTTCGACGCCGAGGTGCGCGCCAGCCAGGCTCGCCGCTGGGTCGTCTATCCGGCGCTGCGCAACGGCGCCTACTACCCATGGGAATTCCAGCCGCTGCAAAAGGCAT
Organism: Mesorhizobium sp.; assembly: GCA_049647745.1. Taxonomy (GTDB): domain Bacteria; phylum Pseudomonadota; class Alphaproteobacteria; order Rhizobiales; family Rhizobiaceae; genus Mesorhizobium. The sequence continues at coordinate 83,096 of JBARYG010000092.1, read as the reverse complement.
CGGAGCGCTACATGCGCAACCACATGGATCTCAACGTGCTCGAAGAACAGAAACGCTTTCCGCGAGGAGAATGACATGATCACTGTCTGGGGCAGAACCACGTCCTCCAATGTGCAGACCGTTATGTGGGCATTGGCCGAACTCGGCGTCGAGCATGAGCGCATCGATGCCGGCGGTCCGTTCGGCGGGCTCGATACGCCCGAATTCGCCGCCATGAACCCAAACCGGCTGGTGCCGGTGTTGCGCGACGGCGGCGAATATCTGTGGGAGAGCGCTTCGATCGTGCGCTACCTCGGCGCGCGCTACGGCTCGGAACAGTTCTGGCCGCAAGACCCGCTGAAGCGTGCCAAACTCGACCGGTGGAGCGACTGGACCAAGACGACGCTGGTGCCGGCCTTCCTCACCAACGTCTTCTCGCCCATGATGCGCAACAAGCCCGGCACGCGTGACGAGGCCGCCATCGCCAGGGGCGTGGAAGGCCTTGCGAAAGTGATGCGCGTCCTCGACAGCCGACTGGCCGAGGGCGACTATCTCGGCGGTGCCGAGCCGTGCTTTGCCGACTGCGTCGCGGGCGTTCTGCTCTATCGTTATTTCACACTGGAGATCGAGCGCCCTCACCTGCCTAACCTGAAGGCTTATTACGACCGCCTGACCAAGCGCCCGGCCTATGCCCGCCACGTCATGGTTTCCTACGACAGCATGAGAGCGAAATGACATCCAGCCTCGAAGCCGATTTCGTCATCATCGGGTCCGGGTCGGCCGGCTCGGCCATGGCCTACCGCCTGTCGGAAGACGGCAAGCATTCGGTGATCGTCATCGAATTCGGCGGCACCGACATGGGTCCGCTGATCCAGATGCCATCGGCGCTATCGATTCCCATGAACATGCCGCATTACGACTGGGGCTTTACCAGCGAACCGGAGCCGCATCTGGGCGGGCGCGTGCTGGTAACGCCGCGCGGCAAGGTGATCGGCGGTTCGTCCTCGATCAACGGCATGGTCTATGTGCGCGGCCATGCGCATGACTTCGACCATTGGGCCGAGCAGGGTGCGACCGGCTGGGGCTATGCCGACGTGCTTCCTTATTTCAAACGTATGGAAGATTCCGAAGGCGGCGAGGATGGCTGGCGCGGCAAGGGCGGACCGTTGCATGTGCAGCGCGGCTTGCGGCACAACCCGCTCTACCGGGCCTTCATGGAGGCCGGCGCGCAAGCAGGCTTCGAACGCACCGACGACTACAACGGCTCGAAGCAGGAAGGTTTCGGGCCGATGGAGCAGACCATTTTTCACGGGCGGCGCTGGTCAGCCGCCAACGCTTATCTGCGGCCCGCACTGAAGCGGCAAAACGTCCGTCTTGTCAAAGGCTTCGCCCGGCGTGTGGTTATCGAGAATCAACGGGCCACCGGGGTCGAGATAGAGGCTGGCAAGGCGATTCAGGTCGTGAAGGCGCGCCGTGAGGTGATCGTGGCGGCCTCCTCGATCAACTCGCCCAAGATCCTGATGCTGTCGGGTATCGGTCCTGCCGCCCATCTTCAGGCGAACGGCATCTCCGTCATTGCCGACCGCCCTGGTGTCGGTCAGAACCTGCAGGACCATCTGGAGCTTTATATTCAGCAGGAATCGACCAGGCCGATCACCCTCAATTCGGTGCTCAATCCGTTCGCCAAGGCGATGATCGGCGCACGCTGGCTGCTGTTCAAGAGCGGGCTCGGCGCCACCAATCATTTCGAGGCAGCCGCTTTCGTGCGCTCCGCCGCCGGCATCGATTATCCTGACATCCAGTACCATTTCATCCCAGCCGCCGTGCGCTACGACGGTAAGTCGGCGGCCAAGGCGCACGGCTTCCAGGCGCATGTCGGGCCGATGCGCTCGAAGTCGCGCGGCGCGGTGACGCTGCGCTCGTCCGACCCGAAGGCAAAGCCGAAAATCCAGTTCAACTATATGTCGCATCCGGACGACTGGCGCGATTTCCGCCACTGCATCCGGCTTACCCGCGAGATTTTCGGGCAGGCTGCGTTCGATCCCTTCCGGGGCGAGGAAATCTCGCCCGGAAAGGCTGTGCAGAGCGACGACGAACTGGACAATTTCATCCGCAACCACGCCGAGAGCGCTTTCCATCCCTGTGGCACCTGCCGCATGGGCCGCGCCGATGATGCCACCAGTGTCGTCGATCCGCAGTGCCGCGTCATCGGCGTGGAAGGGCTGCGGGTCGCCGATTCGTCGATCTTCCCGCGCGTCACCAACGGCAATCTCAACGGGCCGTCGATTATGACCGGCGAAAAGGCGTCGGACCATATTCTCGGCCGCACGCCGCTCGCCCCTTCCAACCAGGAACCATGGATCAATCCGCGCTGGCAGGCGTCGGACAGATAGCGCATGATCGGCCCAACCCCGACACGCGCCCGCAAAAACGATCTGGAGTGAACTATGCGCGCCCAACCCACGGCATCGCACTATATCAACGGCCGCTTCGTCGAGGACGATCAGGGTGCGCCTTTGCCAGTCATCTATCCGGCAACCGGTGAAACCATCGCCACGCTGCATTCGGCGACACCGAACATCGTGGAACTCGCCATCGAGGCGGCACGCGCCGCGCAAGGCGCCTGGGCACGGCTGAAGCCGGTGGAGCGCGGGCGCATCCTTCGCCGCGCCGCCGACATTCTGCGCGAACGCAACGCCGATCTTGCCCGGCTGGAAACGCTCGATACCGGCAAAGCGATCCAGGAAACGCTGGTGGCCGACGCACCATCGGCCGCCGACTGCCTCGAATATTTCGGCGGGGCCATTGCCGCCTTCAATGGCGAGGCCGTCGATCTCGGCGGTCCCTTTGCCTATACGCGGCGCGAGGCGCTCGGCGTCTGCGTCGGCATCGGTGCCTGGAATTATCCGATCCAGATCGCCGGCTGGAAGTCCGCTCCCGCGCTCGCCATGGGAAACGCCATGGTGTTCAAGCCGTCAGAGAACACCCCGCTTTCGGCGCTGGCGCTGGCGGAAATCTATACCGAGGCCGGCCTGCCGGACGGCCTGTTCAACGTCGTGCAGGGTTTTGGCGACGTAGGATCCGCCCTTGTCGAACATGAGGCGGTGGCCAAGGTCTCGGTTACCGGCTCGGTGCCGACCGGACGGCGGGTATTGTCGCTCGCCGGCTCGAAGATGAAGCACGCCACCATGGAACTCGGCGGCAAGTCGCCGCTGATCGTATTCGACGACGCCGACATCGAAAACGCCATCGGCGGCGCCATGCTCGGCAATTTCTATTCCACCGGGCAGGTCTGCTCGAACGGCACTCGCGTCTTCGTGCACGAAGCCGTCCACGACCGCTTCGTCGAACGGCTGGTCGAGCGCACCAAGAAAATCCGCATCGGCGATCCGCTCGACCCCGAAACGCAGATGGGACCGCTGGTCAGCAAGGCGCAACACGACAAGGTCGTTAGCTATCTGAATATCGGCAGGCAGGACGGCGCGACGCTCGCCTGCGGCGGCAAGGTCCCTTCCCTGCAAGGCTTCGGGGGCGGCTTCTTCATCGAGCCGACGGTCTTTACCGGCGTCACCGACACGATGCGGATTGCAAGAGAAGAAATTTTCGGCCCGGTGATGAGCGTGCTGAAATTCAAAGGCGAGGACGAGGTTATTGAGCGCGCCAACGCCACTGAATTCGGGCTGGCGGCGGGCGTGTTCACCCGCGATCTTTCGCGCGCCCACCGCGTTATCGCCGAACTCCAGGCCGGCACCTGCTGGATTAACACCTATAATCTGACGCCGATAGAAATCCCCTTCGGCGGCGTCAAGCAGTCCGGCATCGGCCGCGAGAACTCGCTGGCGGCGCTCTCGCTCTATTCGCAGATCAAGTCGGTCTATGTCGAGACCGGTGACGTGGCCAGCCCCTACTGAGAAACCGTGAGGCCGGGCTATCGATCAGTCGTGCAATCCAGATACTGCGTCAGCGCACAGACGAGATGATAGAAGATTGAGGCGGGCACCTCGGTTGCGCGGGAGCGACCACGCTCATCGATGCGGTCGATCCAAAGACCGGTGGGCGCCGGATCGATGTGCCAGCGGAACAATCGCCCGACGCGCTCCTCGATCTCCGGCTTCATGTCCGGCCCGCCGGTACGGTCGAGCGCTATGGCCGCCTTCACCGCCTCGGTCTGCGGCCAGCTTCGCGACTGGCCGTCGAGCGGCAGGCCTTCGCGGGAAACAGCGCCATAGGCAAGGCCGGTGGCGCGGTTCAAGCCGTTGGCGATTGCCGAGGCATAGAGTTTGCGGGCAAAGCCGTTGAGGTCGTCCTGACCGCTGCGGGCGGCGAAATCGACCAGTAGCGAGGCCCATTCGAAATGGTGGCCGGGTTCGGTCCATGTTCCCCGTTCGCCCGGCGCTGGCTTCCAGCAGGCATCGAAATATTCCCCCAGCGTCCAGCTTTCCACATCGAAGAAATGACTGCGGAAGAGATCGACGATGCGCGCTGCCCGGCGCAGATAGGTGCGATCGCCGGTCGCGTCGTACCAGGCCATGAACGCTTCCAGCAGGTGCATATGCGGGTTGGAGCGCCGCTCGTTTTCCCCGTCTGATGTTTCGAGGAAGCCGGTCAGGCGGCTGTCTTCCAGATGCGCGTCGAGGAAGGAAAAGGTCTGCTGACCAAGTTCCAACGCATCCGGATTGCCGCCCATATGCGCGTGCGCCAGCGCCAAAAGCACGCAGGCGTGGTCGTAGGCGTCTTCAGTCGCATCGGCGACGCTGCCGTCGATGTTCAGCGTGCGCACCCAGCCACCGCGATCGGTACGACCATTGCCCGCCATGAAGGCGATGCCATGCGCGATCAGGCTGTCGGCAGGCCCTTCCCAGCCGCGCGCCTTGGCCACCGCGAAAGCATAGACCTGCCTGGCCATGGTGCGCATGCGCTTGGGCTTCATCAGCGGGCCGGCATCGAAACCGAGCGCTTCGTAGAAACCGCCGTGATGGTCATCAACCCCCACGGTCGACCATAGCGGCAGCGTTTCCTCGAACAGCCAGTGGCGGACGCGATGGCGCCATGCGCCACTTTCGACGACGCGATCCTGCGCCGGCGTGAAGCGGGTTTCCAGTCGACCGTTCTTTTCGAGTTGCTCCACGATCTTCTTGACGTTCTGGCTGTGGCTGACCGGCGCGACGAAGGTAGCGTCGGGCGTCGAAACGATGGCGACATCCTTGAGCCCGATGGCGGAAAGCAGCCGGCCTTCGCTGCGGATGTAGGAATTTTCGCAATCGATGGCGACGACATCGCCGAGGATGACATTGCCGCTTTTATCGGCAGAACCGATATCGAGCAGAGACTGCCACGAACCGAGGTCGTTCCAGCGGAAGCCCGCCGGCACCATGGCAATGTGTCGGGCACGCTCCATGACCGCATAGTCGATCGAATCGGAAGGAATGGCCGAGTAGAGATCGAGCGGCATATAGAGGCCGGAAAGATCGCTTGTCGCCGCCTGATACGCGGCTTCGGTCGCCTCCCATATGGCTGGCTGGTAGGTCTTGAAGGCATCGCGCATGGCGCTGGCGCGAAACAGGAAGATGCCGGTATTCCAGTAAAAATTGCCCGCCGCGACATAGCTTTGGGCAGTCTCCAGGTTCGGCTTTTCCACGAACCGCGACACATCGAAGATACCGTCCCGTTCGGTGCCGGCTTCTATATAGCCATAGCCGGTTTCGGGCTGGTTGGGCTTGATGCCAAAAACGACCAGCCGACCTTCACTGGCAGCAGCAGAACCGTCTTCCACGCTTTGCCAGAATTGCTGGACCGTCGAGATTTCATGGTCGGAAGGCACCACCAGCACCAAGCTGTCGCCAAACTTCGAAAGCGTGCGCAGCGTCGCCAGCGCGACCGCCGCCGCCGTGTTGCGGCCGACCGGCTCGAACAAGGCGCCGCCACCGGCGAGATCCATGCCGGCAAGGTCGGTACGGATGCGGTCCGCATGGCGTTCGGCGGCAATCAGGAAAACCGGCGTTTCGCCCTGCGGGCGCGCCGTGAGCCGGCGCAGCGTCTTGACCAGCATAGAGCCGTTGCCGGCTAGGTCATGGAACTGTTTCGGATTGTCCTCGCGCGACAGCGGCCAAAGCCGCGAGCCGACGCCGCCGCTCATGACAAAACTGACGATCCGCTCGCTCATTAGCGCCCCGATCAAAAAGTCTGGTTGTAGGCGCCGACTTCGGGGCTGCGGCGCAGCACGGCGTCGACGGCCTCGAACATCTGCCTGCGCCGATCCGACGACACCGGGCTTTCCACGACCACCACCAGTTCCGGCTTGTTGGACGAGGCCCGCACCAGGCCCCAGGTGCCGTCCTCGGCGACGACGCGAACACCATTGACGGTGACCAGCGCTTCTATCTTCTGGCCGGCAAACGGCGTCCCTTTCTGTTTCATCGCCTCGAAATCGGAGACCACGCGCTCGACCACGCCGTATTTCAGGGCATCGTCGCAATGCGGCGACATGGTGGGGGTGCCGAAGGTCAGCGGCAAGGCGCGGTAGAGGTCGGCCATGCTGGCGGCGGGGTTGCGGTCGAGCATTTCGCAAACGGCGATCGCCGTCACCAGCCCGTCGTCATAGCCGCGCCCGATCGGTGGGTTGAAGAAGAAATGGCCGGATTTCTCGAAGCCGGCAATGGCGCCGAGGTCGGCCACGCGCCGCTTGATATAGGAATGGCCGGTCTTCCAGTAGTCCGTTTTTGCGCCGTTGGCGCGCAGCACCGGATCGGTGTTGAACAGGCCGGTCGACTTCACGTCGACGACGAAGGTTGAGCCCGGACGCCGGGCGGAAATGTCGCGCGCAAGCATGACGCCGACCTTATCGGCGAAGATTTCGTTGCCCTCGTTGTCGACCACGCCGCAGCGGTCGCCGTCGCCGTCGAAACCAAGCCCGACATCGGCGCCGGTTTCCAGCACCTTGTCGCGGATGGCGTGAAGCATCTTCATGTCTTCCGGGTTCGGATTGTAGCGCGGAAACGTATGGTCCAGCTCGACATCGAGCGGAATGACCACGCAGCCGATCCGCGCCAGTGCCTCCGGCGCAAAAGCCCCTGCCGTGCCGTTTCCGCAAGCGGCGACCACCTTGAGTTTTCTCGAAATCATCTTTCCGGCGGTAAGGTCCGCGAGGTAGGTCTCGCGAAAACCGGCGACAAATTCATAGGCCCCACCGCCGACCAGATCGAAATCACCGGCCAGCACGATCTCCTTCAGCGCCGTCATCTCGTCCGGGCCGAAAGTCAGCGGCCGGGCAGCGCCCATCTTCACGCCCGTCCAGCCATTTTCGTTGTGCGAGGCAGTGACCATGGCGACCGATGGCGCATCAAGCGCGAACTGCGCGAAATAGGCCATCGGCGAAAGGCCGAGACCAACATCCTTCACCCTGGCGCCCGCCGCCATCAGTCCCGAAACCAGCGCCAGCTTGATGCTCAGCGAATAGGCGCGGAAATCATGCCCGGTAACGATATCCGGGCCGATGCCGCGCCGCCTTATCAGCGTGCCAAGACCCATGCCAAGCGCCTGAACACCGATGAGGTTGAGTTCGGGTGGAACCGTCGAACCCGGATGACCGAACCACCAGCGCGCGTCATATTCGCGAAAACCCGACGCCTTGATCAGCGCGGCGGTCTCGAATTCGAAAGTGTTGGGCTGTGCCTCGCCAACGATCTTCAGGGTCACACCAATAAGCTCCAAAGGACGGCAGCGGATGCACGGGCGACGAAACAATGTCTTAGCGTACAAACCTTTTAGCGACGTTTGCCTACAAGAAGCTTAAGGATGCCCCGCTTCGCGCGGCAAGCTGACAAATTGCGACATCAATACCTCCTTTGGCGCTTGCAGGATCAAGGTGCGCCGGATATAAGCCGGCCGTCTGGTCACGGAGTGTAGCGCAGTCTGGTAGCGCACGTCGTTCGGGACGACGGGGTCGCAGGTTCAAATCCTGCCACTCCGACCAGGCCGAAAATCCCCACTATTGTTATTTTCTCAACGAAAACAGCTATCTCGTGATGAACGCGTGAGGCGTGCTTCGCGCCGCGCGGGCGTCCGACGTCTGGCGACCGGGCGAGCCGGCAACCCTGTACATCGGCGCAATACAACCCGATTCAATTTGATACAACTTAAGGTTTATCTCCTGCTTCGCCGTTTTTGCAGGCGAGGCTGGCATGCTCGTCGGCATGACAAAGCTGCTCGCCTTTCGCATCGGTAATCGCTTCCGGACAAGCCGCGCAGGAACTTCGGCGATAGAGTTCGCCATGCTGGCGCCCGTGTTCATCCTGTTCCTGCTCGGGATGATCGCCTATGGCATCTATTTCGGCGCCAGCCACTCCGTTCAGCAGATCGCGGCAGACGCCGCGCGCACGGCAATCGCCGGACAAAGCGCGACCGAAAGAACGAATATCGTCGCCGACTTCGTTGCCCGCAATGCTTCCGAATATCCGTTCATTGATGGGAGCAAGCTGACCGTCAACGCGCATGACAGCACCAGCGACGGCAACCAGTTCGACGTTCAGGTCAGCTACGACGCACGCAACCTGCCGATCTGGAACCTGCTTCCAGACCTGCCTCTGCCCAGCACCACCATCGTATTCCGCTCGACAATCCGCGTCGGAGGTATCTGATGCCGCATCTTCCGCAGGATAAGAAATCGAACCTGTTCAGACGGTTACTCCGCGACCGGCGGGCCAATTTCGCGGTGATGACCGCGCTCAGCGCGCCTTTCGCAATCGCCCTGTCGGCCGTGGCCGTCGACCAGGGCTCGCTCTACACCGAACGACGTTCGGCTCAGGCATTGACGGACCTTGCTGCGATCACGGCGGCGGCCAACATCGACAAGGCGAACGCCGCCGTGCTGCTTGCCCTGAAGGACAACGGCGTGGCTTTCGCGCAAATCGGTGCTCCCGGTGCGAAGCCCAGCCCCGGCAACCCCGCGGTTTCGGTGGTGTCCGGCCGCTATGACGCGACTGCGGCTCTCGGCTCCCGATTCGAGGCAGGCGGGCAACCCTTCAACGCGGTGCGGGTTTCGCTGCGCAAGATCGGAACGCTTCATTTCGGCAGCGCGCTGATGGCACCGCCTGTCATCGGTACGACGGCAACCGCCAGAACCTCTGCCGAGGCCGCGTTCTCCATCGGCTCCGGCCTGCTCGCCGTCGACACGGAAAACTCGCCCATCCTCAACGCGATCCTCGGCGGCCTTCTCGGCACCACGCTGTCGCTGAACGTCATGGACTACAAGGCGTTGATCAAAACCGACATCGATGTGCTTTCCTTTGTGGACGCGCTGGCCGTGAAGCTGAACATGACCGGCGTGACCTACGATCAGGTGTTGGCCTCCACGGCGAGCGTCGGCCAGATCGCCAACGCCATGGCAGACGTTCCGGGCATCGACGGCCCCACCAAGGTTGCCTTGCAGGCATTGGCAGGCAGGGTGAGCGCTACGACCAAGATCACGCTCGAACAGTTCCTCGATCTCGGTGAGATCGGCCATCTTGGCATCGGGCAAAAGCCGCGCGGTCTTGCCGTGAACGCAAACGCCATGGCGATGCTGACGGCGGCGGCAGCACTGGCCAATGGCGAGCATCAGGTCGATCTCAACCTCGGCGCGAACGTCCCAGGCCTGCTGTCGACAAAACTCAGCATCGTCATCGGCGAGCCGCAGCAACATTCCCCCTGGCTGACCGTCGGCGACAAGGGCGCGGTGGTGCGAACCGCACAGACCCGCATCCGCCTCGTTGTCGGGGTGGGCGGACTCGGCTCTTTGCTCGGCAAAGTGGTCACGCTGCCGCTTTATATCGATATCGCCTATGCGCAGGGCAAGCTTGCCGACATATCCTGCAGCACGGGACGCCCCGAAAGCCTGCAGGTAAAGATAGATACAACCCCGGGCGTCGCTGATTTGCGCATTGCCGATGTCGACAGCACGGCAATGAGTGATTTCAGCAGGAGCCCGGCCCTGTCGCCGGCCAAGCTCGTGGACGTTTCCCTGCTTGGTTTGGGGCTGGTTTCGGTTTCCGGCCAGGCGCGGGCCGCGATCGAAAACACCGAGGCGACGCGCCTCAACTTCACCTACCCGGAAATAAGCAGCGGAACCATCAAGAGTGTCTCGACGCACGGCCTCACTGGTTCACTTACAGGCTCGCTGCTTGGCAGCCTGCAACTGGAGGCCACAGTTCTTGGCCTCAAGATCGGCGTTCCGGCAGCAGTAACATCTGCGTTGGGGGCGACGCTGGAAGCGGCGACCAAGCCAATCGACAACCTCATCGACAATCTGCTGCAGCTTTTAGGCATCAAGATTGGCAACGCCGACATCCGGGTCACCGGCGCCACCTGTGGCCGCTCCGTGCTGGTGCAGTGAACCCGCGCTCCTTCAGTACAACTGCCCGATGAAACAGCGAAGCTCTGGCAGCCAAAGACCCCCGTCCTGAACGGAAGCGCCGTAGCCCGCGAAATCCACGGCCTCGACCGGGCCAAGCTCCTTCGGGATCGGCCATCTTGACGGCCGGCCGGCGAAATTGAAGACGCACAACAACTTTTCGCCGCCGCCTTCACGAATAAAGGCAAGCATGTCGCCCTCAGCATCGAGGAAGCGGATCGAACCGGACATCAGCGCCGGATGTGCACGCCGCAGCGCCAGCACCGCCCGGTAGTGGGCAAGCACCGAATTCTTGTCGCCGTCCTGAACGTCTACCGCCTTGACGCGCTGTTCGGCCGGCACCAGCAGCCACGGCTTGCCCGTCGAGAACCCCGCATTGTCCGCCTTCGCTTCCCATACCATGGGTGTGCGACAACCATCCCTGCCCTTGAAGGCCGGCCAGAAACGGATGCCGTACGGATCGCGCAAATCCTCGAAGGCGATCTCGGCTTCCTCCAGCCCCAGTTCCTCGCCTTCGTAGAGGCAGATCGACCCCCGCAGGCTGCACAGGAGTTCGACCGAGAATTTTGCCACCGCCACCGGGTCGGCTCCCGGACGCATCCAGCGCGTCACATGGCGAACCACGTCATGGTTGGAAAAGGCCCAGCACACCCAGCCATCGGAGGCGGCAGCCTCGAACCCCTCGACACAGCCGCGCACATGGGCTGCCGAAAACTCCGGCCCAAGCAGGTCGAACGTGTAGCACATATGGAGCTTGTCGTTGCCGGCCGTATATGCGGTAAGCGTTTGCAGCGAACGGCTTTCGTCGCCGACTTCGCCCACCGATGCCCTGTCGTCAAATTCATCGAGCAGGCCACGAAAGCGTTTGAGAAAATCGAGATTCTCGGGTTGCGACTTGTCGAACAGGTGCTCCTGGAAATTATACGGATTGGTGTCGGAATTCGTGCCGGCAACACTCGTCGCCAAAGGCGGGTTGCCGCGCAGCCACTTGTCCTGAAAGTAGTAATTGACGGTATCCAGGCGAAAGCCGTCGACGCCGCGCTTCAGCCAGAAGCGCACCGTGTCGAGCAGCGCGTCCTGCACCTCGGTATTGTGGAAGTTGAGCGCCGGCTGCGCGGCAAGGAAATTGTGCAGGTAATATTGCCGACGCGTCGAATCCCATTCCCACGCCGGACCGCCGAACACCGACAGCCAGTTGTTGGGCGCGGTGCCGTCCGGCCTGGTATCGGCCCAGACGTACCAGTCCGCCTTGGGGTTGTCGCGGCTGGCGCGGCTTTCAACGAACCACGGATGGCGATCTGAAGTATGCGCCAGAACCTGATCGATGATGACCTTCAGCCCCAGCCGATGCGCCTCGGCAACGACCGCGTCGAAATCCTCCAGCGTGCCGAACAGCGGATCGACTGCGCAATAGTCGGAAACATCGTAGCCCATATCGGCCATCGGCGACTTGAAGAAGGGCGACAGCCAGACCGCATCGGCGCCGAGCGAGGCGACATGGCCAAGGCGCCTGACGATGCCTTGCAGGTCGCCGCTGCCGTCTCCGGTGGTGTCCTGAAAGGAGCGCGGATAGATCTGGTAGACAACGCAGCCACGCCACCATTCCTTGACACTTGCCGCCATCATGGCCCCTTTCCTCGCCCTTCGATCTGCCGTTCGATCATGAAAATCACGGTTCTTCCCGGCACCGATCGCGAAAGATCGTTCGGCTGGAGCGACGGTTCAAGCGCCGACACCCAGTGGTAGCCGTCGCGCAGCGGCAGCATGAACAGGCATGCCCGGCGGTCGCCGTTGACGACGACCGCCAAACGCGTGCCATTGCCGGCGTCGAGCATCATGGCCAGCCGGTGCCTCCCCGTATCTTGCCAATCGGCCTGCTGAAACGGCAGCCCCGTTTCCGTCAGCCACACCACATCGGGGACCGCGTCCGGGCCCGACGGCAGCCCGGTCAGGAAGGCGGTTTCGCCAAACGCCGGCACCGACCGCCGCAGTGCGCCAAGGGCGAAGGCATAGGATTCCAACGCAGAATCCCGGCCTTCCCAATCGAGCCAGGTGATTTGATTGTCCTGCGCATAGGCATTGTTGTTGCCGCGCTGGGTCCGGCCGAACTCGTCGCCGGCAGTGAGCATGACCGTGCCGCGCGAGGCAAACAACGTCGCCAGCATGGCGCGCACGTCGCGGCGCCGTTCTTCCTTCACCGCCGGATCGGCCGTATCGCCCTCGACACCATTGTTCCATGAAAGGTTGTCGTCGTGGCCGTCGCGATTGCCCTCGCCATTGGCCTCGTTGTGCTTGCGCGCATAGGCGGCAATGTCGGCCAGCGTCATGCCGTCATGGGCCGCGATGAAATTGACGGTGCGCGTGCCTTGCGCGCTTTCGGAAAACACGTCGGAGGAACCGGCGAGCCGGGTCGCGAGGGCGCCGACCATGCCGCCGTCGCCGCGCCAGAAACGGCGGATATCGTCGCGGTACTTGTCGTTCCATTCGAGGAAGGGCGGCGCGAAATTGCCCAGTTGATAGCCGTCCGGTCCGATGTCCCACGGCTCGGCGATCAGAACCCTGTCGCCCAGCAGCGGATCGCTGCGCATGGCATCGAGCAGCGGCGCATGCGGGTTGAAACCGCCTCCGACCCGCCCCAGAACCGGCGCAAGGTCGAAGCGGAAACCGTCGACGCCGGCATTGCGGACAAAATGGCGAAGGCTATCGAGGACGAGTTCACGCACAACCGGGTGCTCGCAGGCAAGCGTGTTGCCGGTGCCGGTATCGTTGACCAGGCGGCCATCGGCTCCCTGCTGATAATAAGCAGCGGCATCGAGCCCACGCAGCGAAAGCGTCGGGCCCAGCGCATCGCTTTCACCGGTGTGGTTGAAGACGAGGTCGAGGATGACGCCGATGCCTGCCCGGTGCAGCGCGGCGACGGTGTCGCGCAGATCGGCCAGTCCGCCCGGCGCAAGCCGCGGATCGAGCGCCATGAATGTAACCGGGTTGTAGCCCCAGCCATTGGTGAGGCCAAGCGGCGGCAAATGGCGCTCGTCTATCTTCGCTGTCACCGGCATCAGTTCGACGGCGGAAACGCCAAGCTTTCGCAAATGCTCGATGACCGCTGGAGCCGCCAAGGCCCGAATGGTGCCGCGATCCTTTTCCGGCACGCCCGGATGCCGCATGGAAAAGGCGCGGACCGGCACCTCGTAAATCAGCCCTCCCGGCTGGAAAAGCGGAGGCGCCGCCGGGGCAGGCGCCGGCAAATCCACCACAATGGCCTTCGGCATCAGCGGCGCAGTATCGCCGCCTTCGCCGCGCCGGGCAGCAAGACGCGCGTCATAAACATAAGGCCGATCGATTTCGATGGCGTAGGGGTCCACGAGCAGTTTGTCCGGATCGAACCACAGGCCACGTTCCGGCGCATAGTCGCCATCGGCGCGAAACCCGTAGCGCGCGCCCGCACCAAGGCCCGCAACGAAAAGCGTATGGACGCCATCTTCTCCGGGCTGGAGTTCGAGCCTTTCCGTCTCGCGCTCACCCTCAAACAGGCAAAGCCAAAGGCGCTTGGCCGTTTGCGACCACACGGCGAAGCGAGTGCCTTTGGCGGAAATCGTGGCGCCAAGCGGTGGCGTTACCCCCACCTCTAGCCCCTCACTACATGCCCTGCCGGCAATGACAAAAACCTCACGTAATCACGCTCGGCCTAGCGCGGCCGGTGTGGCTGTGTATCCCGGCAATATCGTCGGCGGCGGCGATCAGGTCTGCCAGCGCCGCCTGCGTTTCCAGATCGTGCCGTGTCTTATCCGGCTCGTAGCGCTCGATATAAACGCGCAGCGTGGCTCCAGACGTGCCGGTGCCGGACAGGCGAAAGACGACGCGCGACCCGCCCTTGAACAGCACTCTTATGCCCTGATGCTCGCTCACCGAATGGTCGACCGGATCGTGATAGGCGAAGTCGTCGGCCTTCTCGATCGTCATCCCGCGTACTTTCGTGCCCGGCAGGGTGTCGAGTTTGCCGCGCAGTTCGTCGATCAGCGCGTTGGCCTTGGCGCTTTCCACTTCCTCATAGTCGTGGCGCGTATAGTAGTTGCGGCCGTAAGTCGCCCAATGATCGGCGGCGATCGCCTTGGCGCCTTTCCCGCGCGCAGCCAGGATCGACAGCCACAGCAGCACCGCCCACAACCCGTCTTTCTCGCGAATATGGTTGGAGCCGGTGCCGGCACTTTCCTCGCCGCAGATCGTCGCCATGCCGGCATCGAGCAGGTTGCCGAAGAACTTCCAGCCGGTCGGCGTCTCGTAGATGCCGATGCCGAGTTTCTCCGCCACCCTGTCAGCCGCGCCGCTGGTCGGCATGGAGCGGGCGACGCCCTTCAGCCCGTCCTTGTAAGCCGGCGCGACCCTGGCGTTGGCGACCAGCATCGCCAGCGAGTCGGACGGGGTGATGAAAATGCCCTTGCCGATGATCAGGTTGCGGTCACCGTCGCCGTCGGAGGCAGCACCGAAATCGGGCGCGTCCGCGCCCATCATCTCGTCATATAGATGTTTGGCGTGAACGAGGTTCGGATCAGGATGATGGCCGCCGAAGTCTGGCAGCGGCTTGAAATTGCGGCAGGTGCCGCTAGCAGCCCCCAGCCGATGTTCGAAGATTTCCTTGGCATAGGGGCCGGTGACGGCATGCATGGCGTCGAAGCGCATGCGGAATCCCGATTCAAAAAGCTTCCGCAACGCACTGAAATCAAAGAGGCTTTCCATCATCTCGGCATAGTCTTTGACCGAATCGATGATTTCGACGGTCATGCCCTCGACGGTGGTGGTGCCGATCTTGTCGATATCAACGGCGCTCGCATCCGCCGTCCTGTATTCCTTGATGACTTTGGATTTGGCGAAGATCGCATCGGTGATTTTTTCGGGCGCCGGTCCGCCGTTCTCGGCATTGTATTTGATGCCGAAATCGCCGTGCGGCCCGCCGGGGTTGTGGCTTGCCGACAGGATGATGCCGCCGAAAGCCTTGTATTTGCGAATGACGTGCGAAGCCGCCGGCGTCGACAGGATGCCGCCCTGCCCGACCATGACCTTGCCGAAGCCGTTGGCGGCGGCGATGCCGATCGCCTTCTGGATGACCTCGCGGTTGTAGTAGCGTCCGTCGCCGCCGATCACCAAAAGCTTGCCCTTGTAGCCTTCCAGCGCGTCGAAGATCGACTGGATGAAGTTCTCCGCATAGTGCTCCTGCTGGAACTCGGGAACCTTCTTGCGCAAACCGGAAGTTCCCGGTTTCTGGTCGTCATAGGGTTTTGTCGCGACGGTCTGGATCATGCTTCAGATGGCCTTTCTCGATAGGAGAGAGCGATAGAGGGCGGCGTATTTTTCCGCGCTCCTACCCCAAGATAGATCGGCTTTCATGCCCTGCCGCTGAATAGAGGCCCACATCACCGGATTTTGATGGATGGAGACCATGCGCTGGACGCCGTGGAGGAGCGCGGCGGCATCGTTGGGCGCAAACATCAATCCGGTGGCAACACCCGCCGAAACCGCCGCCTCGTTGGCGTCGATGACTGTATCGGCGAGCCCGCCGGTACGCGCCACCACCGGCACGCAGCCATAGCGTAGGCCGTAAAGCTGGGTCAGGCCGCACGGCTCGAAACGGGACGGAATGACAATGGCGTCGCAACCGCCCTGCATGAGATGCGACAGCCCTTCGTCATAGCCGATCACCACGCCGACGCGGCCGCGATGGCGGGCGGCTGCGGCAAGCAATGCACCTTCGAGCCCGGTATCGCCGGCCCCTAGGATCGCCAGCCGCGCGCCGGCTGCAACAAGGCCGTCCACGGTCGAGGCCAGCAGGTCGATGCCTTTTTGCCATGTCAGCCGGCTGACGACGCAGACGATCGGGCTCAGGTCGCGGTCCAGTGAAAAGCGCTCCTCCACGGCGGCCTTGTTGGCTTTGCGCGCCTTCAGCGTTTTGGCCGAATAGTTCGCGGCCAGATGGGTGTCGGTGGCGGGGTTCCAGACATCGGTATCGATGCCGTTGACGATGCCATGAAGATCGGCGGCGCGCATGGTGATGAGGCCATCGAGCCCCATGCCGAATTCCGGCGTGCGGATTTCCTGCGCATAGGTGGGCGAAACCGTGGTGATGGCCCGGGCCGCCTGCAAGCCCGCCTTGAGGAAGCCGACGCCGCCATAATATTCGACGCCGTCGAGCGCCATCGCGGCGGCCGGCAGGCCGAGTTCGGCAAAAATGCCCGCCCCGAACTGGCCCTGGAAAGCCAGATTGTGGACAGTCATAACCGACGGCGTGCCGGCAGCCTTGCCATAGCGCATATAGGCGAGCGTCATCGCCGACTGCCAGTCATGGGCATGGACGAGATCCGGCATATAGCCGGAAACCACGCCGGCCGCGATATCGGCGCCGACCTGGCCAAGTGCTGCAAACCGCCGCCAGTTGTCCTGCCAGTCGGCGCCGGCCGCGTCGCCATAGGGACCGCCGGGGCGGTCGAACAGATGCGGCGCGTCGAGCACGAACAGGTCGAGCCCTTCAAGCTGGACGGCATGGACCGAAGCCTTGCCGCCCTGCAATTTCGGGTAGGACAAAACGGCCTTCTTTTTCCTGAAACCATCCATCACCGCCGGATAGCCGGGGATCAACGTGCGCATGGCGACACCCTTGCCGGCCAAGGCGATGGGCAGCGCGCCGGTCACGTCGGCCAGTCCGCCCGTCTTGATCAGCGGATAGATTTCCGGGGTGACTGACAGAACCTGCATTCTAGGATTCCAGCCTGTCGATCATCGGCTGGGTGATCAGGCAGATGCCTTTTTCCGAGACGCGGAAGCGTTTGGCGTCAAGCACGGGGTCCTGGCCGACCACCAGCCCTTCCGGAATTTTCACGCCATGGTCGATGACGACGCGCTTCAGGTGCACGTTGCGCCCGATGGTGCAGTCGGGAAGCATCACCACCTCGTCCAGCGTCGAATAGGAATTGATGCGCGCGCCGGTAAAGATCAGCGAGCGGCGCAGCGATGCGCCGGAGACGATGCAGTCGCCGGACACCAGCGAGGAGACGGCGGAGCCGCGCCGGCCGTCCTCGTCATGCACGAACTTTGCCGGCGGCTTCAATTCGGCATAGGTCCAGATCGGCCAGTCGCTGTCATAAAGGTCCAGTTCGGGGGTGACGTCGGTCAGGTCGATATTGGCCTCCCAATAGGCGTCGACGGTGCCGACGTCGCGCCAGTATGGCCCCGCCTCCTGGGTGGAGCGCACGCAGGACTTGGCGAAACGGTGGGCGACCGCCTTGCCACCTTTGACGACCTTGGGGATGATATCCTTGCCGAAATCGCGGCTGGAATTCGGGTCAGCAGCGTCCTCGCGCAGCAATTGCATCAGGAACTTCGTCCTGAACACGTAGATGCCCATGGACGCCAGGGCGAACTCCGGCTTGTCGGGAATGCCGGGCGGGTCCTCCGGCTTTTCGATGAAGGAGAGAATATTGTCCTTCTTGTCGACATGCATGACGCCGAAGCCGGTCGCTTCCATGCGCGGCACTTCGAGACAGCCCACGGTAACATCGGCACCGGCGTCGACGTGCTGGCGCAGCATCAGTTCGTAGTCCATCTTGTAGATGTGGTCGCCGGCCAGGATCACCATGAATTCCGGGCCGTAGCTCTCGATGATGTCGATGTTCTGGTAGACGGCATCGGCCGTGCCTTCATACCATTGCGTCTCCGATACGCGCTGCGAGGCCGGCAAAATGTCGAAGCTCTCGTTACGCTCCGGCCGCAGGAAGTTCCAGCCGCGTTGCAGATGGCGGATCAGTGAATGCGCCTTGTATTGCGTCGCCACGCCAAGGCGGCGAATGCCGGAATTCAGCGCATTGGACAGGGCAAAATCGATGATACGGGTCTTGCCGCCGAAATAGACGGCGGGCTTGGCGCGACGGTCGGTCAGTTCCCTGAGGCGGCTGCCGCGGCCGCCGGCCAGCACATAGGCCATGGCATCACGCGCCAGCGGTTGGGTCCGTTTCGTCTCCACCATTTTACAGCCTCCCCTTGAAACTCACTGCGGAGCAAATTCCAGCATGATCGTCGCCAGCGGCGGCAGCGCAAGCGCTGCTGAAGTTTCCCCGCCGTCGTTGCGGGCTTCAACGGCGCCGCCATTGCCCTTGCCGGAGCCACCATAGGCGCTGGCGTCGGTATTGAGGATTTCGCGCCATGTGCCCTTAACGGGCAACGGCACCGAATAGTTCTCGCGCGGCACCGGCGTAAAATTGCAGATGACGGCGATGGGGTTTTGCCCCGGCGCGGTGCGCAGCCAGGCGAAAACGGAATTTTCGCTGTCGTCGACGATCAGCCAGGAAAATCCTTCCGGTTCGCAATCGCGCGCGTGCAGCGCCGGTTTTGAACGGTACAGGCGATTCAAGTCGCGTAGCGTATCGCGCACACCGCGATGCGGGGCGTAGTCGAGCAGATTCCAGTCAAGCGCGCGCGACTCGCTCCATTCGCGGCGTTGCGCGAACTCCTGCCCCATGAACAGCAGTTTCTTGCCCGGATAACCCCACATGAAGGCGTAGAAAGCGCGCAGCGTGGCGAATTTCTGCCAGTCGTCACCCGCCATTTTTTCGAGCAACGTGCCTTTGCCGTGCACCACTTCGTCATGCGACAGCGGTAGGACGAAATTCTCCGAAAAAGCGTACATCAGGCCAAAGGTGAGGTCGTTGTGGTGATGCTTACGGTGGATCGGCTCGCGGGAAAAATACTCCAGCGTGTCGTGCATGAAACCCATGTTCCATTTGAAGCCGAAGCCCAGTCCGCCCTCGTAAACCGGCTGCGAAACCTTCGGCCATGAGGTCGATTCCTCGGCGATGGTCATCACGCCCGGATGATGGCCGTAAAGCTCCTTGTTCATCCGTTGCAGGAAGCGAACCGCCTCCAGATTCTCGCGCCCGCCTTTCTCGTTGGGCAACCACTCGCCTGCTTTTCGCGAATAATCGAGATAGAGCATCGAGGCGACGGCGTCGACGCGCAGGCCGTCGACATGGAACTTTTCGGCCCAATAAAGCGCGTTGTTGACGAGGAAAGAAACGACTTCGCGGCGGCCGAAATTGTAGATCGCGGTGTTCCAGTCCGGGTGAAAACCTTTGCGCGGGTCGGCATGTTCATAGAGCGCGGTGCCGTCGAATTTCGCCAGTCCGTGCGCGTCCACCGGAAAATGCGCCGGCACCCAGTCGAGAATGACGCCGATGCCTGCACGGTGTGCGCCATCGACGAAGCGGGCGAAGCCGTCGGGGTCCCCGAAGCGAGCCGTCGGCGCATAAAGGCCGGTCGTCTGGTAGCCCCATGACGGGTCGTAGGGATATTCGGAAATCGGCAGGAACTCGATATGGGTGAAGCCCATGTCGCTCACATAGGGGATCAGCCTGTCGGCCAGTTCGTCCCAGGGCAGGAAAGAACCGTCGTCCCGCAACTGCCATGAGCCGGCGTGAACCTCATAGATCGAGATTGGCTGGCGCCGCAGGTCGGCCTTGCGCCAGAACGCGCGGTGCGCCTCGTCGCCCCATTCATGCGCAAGCGGCGGCGCGGTCACCGACGCGGTCGCCGGACGCAATTCGGACTGGAAGGCGAACGGATCGGCTTTCAGCGGCAGGCGAACGCCGTCCGGTCCGATTATCTCGTATTTGTAGGCCCGGCCGGGGCCGATGTCGGGGAGGAAAAGTTCCCAGATGCCGGTGTCGCGGCGGTCACGCATCGGGTTGCGGCGGCCGTCCCATTCGTTGAAATCGCCAACCACCGAGACGCGGCGCGCGTTCGGAGCCCAGACGGCGAACTGCACGCCGCGAGCGCCTTCATGTTCGATCAGGTGCGCACCGAGTTTGTCGAAGAGGCGAAGATGCGAACCCTCGGCGATATAATAATCGTCCATCGGCCCCAGCACCGGACCGAAGGAGTAGGCGTCAGTCAGCCACCATTCGCCGCCGGTATTTTTCGCGTGGTAGCGCAGCGGCTGGCGCTTGCGGATGGAAAGCCTGCCTTCGAAGAAACCGGCCTCGTGGCGGCGCACCAGTTTTCCGATTTCCTTGCCGGCAAGAGTATAAGCGGTAACGAACTCCGCATGGGGAATGAAGCAGCGGGCGACCAGGCCTTTGCCAGCCTGCTGGACACCGAGCACCGCGAACGGATCGCCATGGGTTCCGGCAACAATAGCGGCGACATCGCTGGCTGCGGCTTGCTCGCTCGGCTCGGCAGGCGCTGCGGTCGCGCGCGGTTTTCTCATCAACGGCGCCCTCCCCCAGCGCCCGGCTACATGAAACGTGACCTCATGCAATCACATCAGGCGGGTACGTTCCAGATGTCTTTCGCATATTCGCGGATGGTGCGGTCGGAGGAGAACCAGCCGACGCGCGCGACATTGCGGACCGCTCTCGCCTGCCAATCCGGACCGTCACGCCAGACCGTATCGACTTTACGCTGGGCGGCGGCATAGGCGTCGAAATCGGCAGCCACCATGAACCAGTCGCTGTTGTAGAGGCCGTCGATCAGGTCGCGATAGCGCCCCGGATCGTCCGGAGAAAACACGCCGGACGAGATCGCGGCGAGCGCCTGCGACAGTTCGGGCGAACCTTCGATAACCGCGCGCGGCTGGTAGCCGTTGTTGCGGCGCTCGGCCACTTCCTCCGTTCTCAGGCCGAAGATGAAGATATTGCCGTCGCCAACGCGTTCCTTGATCTCGACATTGGCGCCGTCGAGCGTGCCGATGGTCAGGGCACCGTTCAGCGCAAACTTCATGTTGCCGGTGCCGGAAGCCTCCATGCCAGCCGTGGAGATTTGCTCGGACAGGTCGGCGGCCGGCATCATGATTTCGGCCAGGCTGACATTGTAGTTCGGCACGAACACGATCTTCAGAAGGCCGCGCACCGCCGGGTCGCGGTTGATGACCTTCGCCACATCGTTGGCAAGCTTTATGATGAGCTTGGCGTTGTGGTAGCTGGGCGCAGCCTTGCCGCCGAAGAATTTTACGCGCGGCATCCAGTCGCGTTCGGGGTGCGAGCGGATCTGGTCGTAGAGCGCCACAGCTTCCAGAATATTCAGCAACTGGCGCTTGTATTCATGGATGCGCTTGATCTGAATGTCGAACAGCGCCGAGGGATCGACCTTGATGCCGAGCCGCTCGCCGACGAGGTTGGCGAGCCGTGCCTTGTTCTGGCGCTTCACGGCAGCGAATTTCTCGCAGAACGCAGCGTCTTCCGCGAAAGCTTCCAGCCCCCTTATCGCTTCGATATCGTGGAGAAAGGCATCGCCGATCGTCTCGCGCGCCAGCGCGGTCAGGCCCGGATTGCACTGGATCAGCCAGCGGCGCGGCGTGATGCCGTTGGTCTTGTTGTTGATGCGGTCGGGGTAGAGCCGGTGCAGGTCGGCGAACACCGTCTCCTTCATCAGTTCGGTATGCAGTGCCGACACGCCGTTGATCGAGTGCGAACCGACAAAGGCGAGATTGCCCATGCGCACGCGGCGTTCGCCGTTTTCCTGGATCAGCGAAATCCGGGAAATCTGGTCATCGGCAAAGCGGTTGACCGAGCGGGCCTCGAGCAGCACAGCCGCGTTGATGGCGTAGACGATCTGCATGTGACGCGGCAAAAGCCGCTCGAACAACGGCACCGGCCAGCTTTCCAGCGCTTCCGGCAAGAGCGTGTGGTTGGTGTAGCCGAAGGTGCGCCTGGTCACGTCCCAGGCCTGGTCGAAATCCATGCCGTGAACGTCCATCAACAGCCGCATCAGTTCGGGCACCGCGATGGCGGGATGCGTGTCGTTGAGATGGATCGCCGCCTTGTCGGGCAGCGAGGCCAGATCGCCATATTGGCTGAGATGCCGCTGAATGATGTCCTGCAGTGAGGCGGTCGAGAAGAAATATTCCTGTCGGAAGCGCAATTCCTGCCCTTCCTTGTGGGAGTCGGCTGGATAAAGCACGCGCGACAGGGCGTCGGCCTTGTTGCTCTCCGCCAGCGCGCCGATGTGATCGCCGGCGTTGAACTTGTCGAGCAGGATCGGGTCGAGCGGCATGCCCGACCATAGCCTCAGCGTATTGACGCGGTTGGCGCGCCAGCCGACCACCGGCGTATCGTAGGCTACCGCCAGCACCCGCTCCGACGGCTTCCAGACATGGCGCTCCAGTTGTCCGTCGGCGCCGGCCACCGATTCGACCGAACCGCCGAAGCCGACTTCGAAGGAACGCTCGCGGCGCTCGAACTCCCACGGATCGCCATGGTCCAGCCAGGTCTCGGGCAATTCGACCTGCCAGCCGTCGTGGATTTCCTGCCGGAACATGCCGTTGGCATAGCGGATGCCATAGCCATGGGCTGGAATATCGACACTCGCCATCGATTCCATGAAGCAGGCAGCGAGACGACCAAGCCCGCCATTGCCAAGCGCCGCATCGGGCTCAAGCGCGGCGATGGCGTCGAGTTCGACGCCGAGCGAGGAAAGTGCTGTCCGCATGTCCTCCATCAGCCCCAGATTGGAAAAGGCATCGCGCATCAGCCGACCGATGAGGAATTCGAGCGACAGATAGTAAACGCGCTTTTTCTTGTGCTCGTAGGCTTCCTTGGTCGCCTCGATCCAGTGGTCGACGATGCGGTCGCGCACCACCACGATCGACGCGGCCAGCCAATCGTGCTGGGTGGCGACGGTTGTATCCTTGCCGAGGCGATATTTGAGGGCCTCCAGAACTTCAGCGGCAAGCACCTTCGGGTCGGAATTCCCCAATCCATGCGCAGGGATTTTAGCTGTGGTCACGCGCGTCATTCCGCCTCTTGCTGCCGGTCCGCCGCGCGAGTCGCGGCAAGCCCACGGTGTATAGTCCGCCGGCTACCCGTGGTAGCCGGGATCGATGAAACTTCAATCGATTTAGGCATTTGCGCGCAATAAAGTTTGTATTGTGGCATCGCGGACTTCGACACGGTCAGGCGGCCAGCACTTCCGGCGGGGCCTTTGCGCCGGTCATGAAGGCCACCGCGTCCGACATGGTGTATTGCTTCGGATCGATCACGGCCAGCCTGCGCCCCAGCCGGTGAATGTGGATACGGTCGGCCACCTCGAAGACATGCGGCATGTTGTGCGAGATGAGCACGATGGGCAGTCCGCGCCGCTTGACGTCGAGCATCAGTTCCAGCACGCGGCGGCTTTCCTTCACGCCGAGCGCTGCCGTCGGCTCGTCCATGATCACCACGCGGCTGCCGAACGCGGCGGCACGCGCCACCGCCACCCCCTGACGCTGGCCACCCGAAAGGGTTTCCACCGACTGGTGGATATTCTGGATGGTCATCAGCCCGAGTTCCGACAATTTCTCGCGCGCCTGCCTGGCCATCCGCGAACGGTCGAGGCGGCGAAATATCTGGCCCGTCCATCCCGGTTTCCTCAATTCCCGGCCAAGGAACATGTTGTCGGCAATGGAAAGCGCCGGCGAAAGCGCCAGGTTCTGGTAGACCGTCTCGATACCGGCGACCCGCGCTTCGGCGGGAGACTTGAAATGCGCCGGCTTGCCGTCGAGCAGAATCTGCCCGCTGTCCGGGATCACCGCGCCGCACAGCGCCTTGACCATCGTCGACTTGCCGGCGCCGTTGTCGCCGATCACGGCCAGGATTTCGTTGGGCATCAGGTCGAAATCGGCACTGTCGAGCGCCACCACCCTGCCGTAACGCTTGACGAGGCCCCTCGCCTCCAGGATCGGTGTCTGGCTCATGCCGAAATCTTCCTTATCCACTGGTCGATGGTCACGGCGAGGATAATCAGGATACCGACGGTGAATTCCTGCCAGAGCGAATCCACGCCCGCCAGCGCAAGGCCGTTGCGGAAAACACCGACGATCAAAGCGCCGAACAGCGTGCCGAGGATCGAGCCGCGGCCGCCGAACAGCGACGTTCCGCCGATGACGACGGCGGTGATCGCGTCGAGATTGGCGGTCTGGTTGCCGAGCGGGCTTGCAGCGCCGATGCGGCCGATCAGCACCCAGCTCGCTATCGCGCAGATCAGCCCTGCCAGCGTGTAGACCGCGATCAGCGTGCCCCGCGTGTTGATGCCGGCAAGGCGCGCCGCCTCGGGATCGTCGCCCGTCGCATAGACGTGGCGGCCGAACGCCGTGCGGTTAAGGACATACCAGATGATGACCGAGATGAGGATCATGGCGATGGCGCCATAGGTCAGAACGGCACCGCCGCCCAGCCGGATGGTGTGGCCGAGCCATTGCAGGAGCGGCGCCGCCGCCTCGATGTCCTGCGCCCTTATCGTCTCGGAGTGCGAGACGTAGATCACCATCGAGCCGAAGACGCTCCATGTTCCGAGCGTGACGATGAAGGGCGGCAGTTTCACCACCGCCACGAGCACCCCGTTGATGAAGCCGCACAGCACGCCGGTAAGCAGGCCGAGCGCGAAGCTCAGTTCGGGAGGAACGCCCCAGACGACCGCCAGCCGCCCCATGACGATCGAGGAGAGCACCATGATCGCGCCGACGGAAAGGTCGATGCCGGCGGTCAGGATGACCAGTGTCTGCGCGATGCCCAGCACGGCGATGATGGTGACCTGCTGCAGGACGAGCGACAGGTTGAAGGGAGCAAAGAAGCGTCCGCCCGCCGCAAACGAAAAGATCAGGATGCCGATCACCAGCACGATGAAAGGAATGGCTGTCGGGTATTCGTGCAGGAACCGCTGCACCTGCCTCAAACCCGACCGGCGATCCTCCTCGAAGCTTGCAACCGTCTGGCTGTGACCTTCAAGGCCACGTTCGGCCAGAGCCGAGCCGCTGCTATCGTCGCTCATGGAACTCCCCTCCCAAGCACTTCCGCTCTGTGAAGAAGAGCGGCCGAGGCCGCCCTTCCCTGAGCTTAGACTTTTTTGACGGACGTTTCATCGCCCGCCTGAACGGCGAATCCGCTATGCGAACCGCTCTCCGGCCGGGGGCCCATTGCCTTCGGCAATCCCCCGGCGTTCGAAGCCTTTCATCGTGCCACCGGCACGATGAATTCGCTGCGCGAACCGGCTCCTCACCCCCAGCAGAGCTTGGCGCCTTCCTTGCTGTCGATCGACTTCACGCCTGCGACCGGCTTGTCGGTGACCAGAGTGGCACCGGTGTCGGTAAACTGCTGGCCTTCCGTCGGCTTCGGCTTCTCGCCGGTCTTGGAAAACTTGGCGATCGCCTCCATGGCCATTGCCGCCATTTTCAGCGGGTATTGCTGCGACGTCGCGCCGATAACGCCGTCCGCAACGTTCTTGACGCCAGGGCAGCCACCGTCGATCGAGACGATCAGCACCGAGCCGTCGTCCTTGCCGGCAGCCTTCAGTGCCTGATAGCCGCCCGCCGCCGCCGGTTCGTTGATCGTGTACATGACGTTCACGTCCGGGCATTTCTGGAGCAGGGTTTCCATCGCCGTTCGACCACCGTCCTCGGCGCCGCCTGTCATTTCGTGGCCGCAGATGCGCGGATCGGTTTCGTCGCCGTATTTCTTCGGATCCTTGATGTCGATGCCGAAGCCCTTCATGAAGCCCTGATCGCGCAGGTAGTCGACCGAAGGCTGGTTGGTGGCGAGGTCGAGGAAGGCGATTTTGGCATCCTTTGCCTTGTCGCCGAGTGTGCCCTTGGCCCATTCACCGATCAGTTCGCCGGCCTTGAAATTGTCGGTGGCGAATGTGGCGTCCACCGCGTCCATCGGTTCCGTCGGCGTATCGAGATCGATGACCAGAAGCCCGGCGTCGCGCGCCTTCTTGATGGTCGGCACGATGGCGGCGGAATCGCTCGGCACGATAGCGAAGCCCTTGGCACCGGCCGAGATCAGATTCTCGATCGCCGCGACCTGACTGTCATTGTCGCCGTCGAACTTGCCGGCAAAGGTACGCAGGTCGAGCCCAAGTTCCTTGGCCTTGGCCTGGGCGCCCTCACGCATCTTGACGAAAAACGGATTGCCTTCCGTCTTGGTGATCAGCCCGACGATGTCGGCGGCGTAGGACGTACTTGCCATCGTGCCATAAAGAACCAGGCCCGTGGCCACGGCTTTCAGGAATTTGAATCTAGCCATTGATTTCCTCCCAGTAGGCATTTCGGATCCGGCTACCCGGCATCCCGTCGCAGGCGCTCAAGCAACCTTCTCCCAGCTTGGCACCTTGGCATCAAAAAACATCAGTCCGATGCGGCTGTCAATAATTAAATCACTCTTATTTATTATTGACACATTTACGGCGGCCCGCCATTCTGCTTCACTTGTATGGAGACGAGAATCTGGGGAGGAGCGGGTGGAAACCGTCTTTGACAGGCGCGGTTCGCCCGGGCACAGCAAAAGCCGCTTTCATCGCGGGACAAATCAGAGCGGCATGCGCGACCACAATGAGCGGCTCGTGCTTTCGCTCGTACGCCAGCATGGCAGCCTGGCGAAATCGGACATCGCGCGCATGACCGGACTTTCGGCGCAGACCGTTTCGGTCATCATGCGCCAGCTGGAGGAAGACGGACTTCTCGTGCGGCAGTCGCCGCTACGCGGCAAGATCGGCCAGCCCTCCATTCCGATGGCGCTCAACCCCGGCGGGGCCTATTTCCTGGGCCTCAAGATCGGCCGCCGCAGCATCGAGATGGTACTCATCGATTTCCTCGGCAGCGTCCGGGCCAGAAAGCAGCATTCCTATCCCTACCCGACGCCTCGCGAGACGCTGGAATTCGCGGCGGCGAGCCTGGAACAGATGCGGGCCGGGCTCAACCCGGAGCAGGACAAGCGCATTGCCGGGCTCGGCATAGCGATGCCCTACGAACTGTGGAACTGGGCCGATACCGTCGGCGCGCCCGAAGCCGTCAGGGACGAATGGCGCGGCTACGACATGCGTGCCGAAATTCAGTCGCTGTGCCCCTTCCCCGTCCATCTGCAGAACGATGCGACGGCGGCCTGCGGGGCCGAACTGGTTTTCGGACAGGCGGGCGGCTTGCGCAATTTCGTCTACTTCTACATCGGTGCCTTCGCCGGCGGCGGCATCGTGCTGGATGGCCGCCTCTATGGCGGACCGACGGGCAATGCCGGGGCTCTCGGATCGATGCCCGTGCCCGGACCGGACCGGAAGCCGACCCAGTTGATCGACATCGCTTCCATCGCCATGCTGGAGAAGGCGCTTATCGCTGGCGGCACGGATGCCTCGCGCCTGTGGGAATCGCCGGAGGACTGGAGCGAAATCAGCTCCGGCACCGAACTTCAGGCGTGGATCGCCGGTTCCGCCGATGCGCTGGCCTACGCCATTGCCGCCGCCGCGTCCGTTATCGACTTCGAGGCTGCGGTGATCGACGGCTGGATGCCGCTTTCCGTGCGGCGGAGGCTCGTCGAGGCCGTCACCAGGGCGATCGACAGGATCGACGGCGAAGGTCTTAACCTTCCAACGATCCGGGAAGGCACCATCGGCATTCACGCGCGTGCCATGGGCGGTGCAAGCCTGCCTCTTTCCGAGCGCTTCCTTGTCGGCCCTACCACGCCCACGCGGGACCTTTGAAATGCTGATTGGCATCCCGGCGCTGCTCGGTCCGGATCTGTTGTCGACGCTTCGCGCCATGGGCCACGGCGACGAGATCGCCATTGTCGACGGTAACTACCCGGCGCTCACCGATGCCCGACGGCTGCTGCGCGCCGACGGGCATCCCCTCATCCCGGTGCTCGATGCCATCCTGAGCGTGCTTCCGGTGGACGACATGGTGCCTGCCTCCATCTTCCGCGCCTCGGTAAAGGGCGATCCGGCGCTGGCCGACCCCGTCCATCGCGAAATGGAAGCCGTATGCGCCAGACGGGCGCCGGGCCACAAGGTGGTGGCGCTTTCCGGCACCGATTTCTACGCGAGGGTCAAAGCGGCGCACGCCGTCGTTGCCACTAGCGAGCCTCGGCTCTATGCCAACATCATCATTCGCAAGGGCGTCATCCAGCCGCCGGGAGCCACACCACCATGATCCTTTGCTGCGGCGAGGCGCTCATCGACATGCTGCCGCGCAAGACGGACGCCGGCGAACTGGCGTTCGCGCCCTATGCGGGCGGCGCGGTCTTCAACACCGCGATCGCGCTCGGGCGGCTTGGCGCGCCAGCCGAATTCTTCTCCGGCCTGTCCACCGACCTGTTCGGGCAGCAACTCGCGCGGGTGCTGGCTGAGAGCAAGGCCGGCACGCGCTATGCACATTTCTCGCCGCGCCCGACGACGATGGCTTTCGTCGAACTGAAAGACGGCCATGCGAGCTACCTGTTCTACGACGAGGGTACCGCCGGCCGCATGCTTTCTCCGGAAGACCTGCCCGATCTGGCCGGTGACGTCGAGGCACTGCTGTTCGGGGCGATAAGCCTGATCCCTGAACCCTGCGGCTCGACCTATGAAGCGTTGATGGCACGCGAACACGGGCGCCGCGTGACCATGCTCGACCCCAATATCCGGCCGGGTTTCATCCTTGACCGCGCCAGGCACGCAGAGCGCATCCGGCGCATGGTCGCCATGGCCGATATCGTCAAGCTCTCGGACGAAGACCTCGACTGGTTCGGGGAAGCCGGATCGCGCGAGGAAATCGTCTCGCGCTGGCTCGATCGCGGACCAAAGCTGATCGTGGTGACCTGCGGCGGCGACGGCGCCGTCGGCTACACGAGGGACCACCGCGTTTCCGTCAAGCCTGAAAAGGTCGAGGTGGTCGACACCGTCGGCGCCGGCGACACGTTCAATGCCGGCATCCTCGCTTCGCTGCACGAACAGAAACTGTTGAGCAAGGCAGCGCTTGCCGGGCTTTCCGAAGACGCCATTCGCGCCGCACTGTCGCTTGGAGCTAAGGCGGCCGCCGTGACCGTGTCGCGTGCTGGCGCAAATCCGCCATGGCGGCATGAGATTGCCTGACCGCAAGGCTGGCGCAAAACCTTCCCGCAACCGATCACTTTGTGTTGCGCGACGGCACCGATGGACGCTATCGGGGACGGTCTCGCTTAGCAAAAGCCCGGATTTGCGCCATATTTGACGCGCGCAGGCGGGAATGATTGGGTAGCTAACGTGATGCCCGGCCCTTAAACCGGATCGGCTGGCGCTTTCTCGATCCGCGCAACTCTGGTACCAGCGGCCCGACATTCCGGCTAACATTTTAGAGAACCGACATGCAGTTCATCGACCTTGGCGCACAACGCGAACGAATCAACGACCGGCTGAAAGCGGCGATCGACCGCGTCGTCGACGAAGGTCGTTACATTCTCGGACCGCAGGTAAAAGAGTTCGAAGACAAGCTTGCCAGCTATATCGGCACCAAGCATGTCATCGCCTGCGCCAACGGCACCGACGCGCTGCTGCTGCCGCTGATGGCGTCTGGTGTCGGACCGGGCGACGCGGTGTTCGTGCCAAGCTTCACCTTTGCCGCCACCGCGGAAGTCGTGGCGTTGCGGCAAGCCGAGCCGGTGTTCGTGGACGT
The DNA here is from genome assembly GCA_049647745.1 of Mesorhizobium sp. GTDB lineage: Bacteria > Pseudomonadota > Alphaproteobacteria > Rhizobiales > Rhizobiaceae > Mesorhizobium. The sequence goes on along the minus strand of JBARYG010000092.1, from coordinate 53,322 downwards.
CGACCCGAAAACCTACAACATCGACATAGCCAGCCTCGAAGCGGCCATTTCGATGGTCAAGAGCGAAGGCCGGCTAAACCCGAAGGCAATTATCCCCGTCGACCTGTTCGGGCTTGCCGCCGACTACGACGCCATCATGGCCATCGCCAAACGCGAAAACCTGCTGGTCATCGAGGATGCGGCGCAATCGATCGGCGGTTCGGCAGACGGCACGATGTGCGGCGCCTTCGGCCATGTCGGCTCGACCAGCTTCTACCCTGCAAAGCCGCTCGGCTGCTATGGCGACGGCGGCGCGATGTTCACCAACGACGACGCGCTCGCCGAAAAGCTTCGTTCCTTCGCCTTCCACGGTAAGGGCGAAACGCAATACGACAACATCCATGTCGGCATCAACTCGCGCCTCGATACGTTGCAGGCGGCGATCCTGATCGAAAAGCTCGCCATCCTCGAAGACGAGATGGAAGCCCGCCACCGGGTGGCGCAACGCTATGCGGACGGCCTCGGCGATGTCGTCACGGCGGCGAACAATCCCGCCGGCGGGCGCTCGGCATGGGCGCAATACGCCATCGAGACGCCGAAGCGCGACGGGTTGAGAGCGCATCTTCAGGAAAAGGGCATTCCTTCGGTCATCTATTATGTGAAGCCGCTGCATTCGCAGGTCGCCTACAGCGCCTACCCCAAGACGCCGACTGGGCTGACCGTCTCGGAGGAACTGCCGGGCCGCATCCTGTGCCTGCCGATGCATCCCTATCTCAGCGAGGCCGACCAGGACCGGATCATCGAGACGATCCGCAACTATATCGGCTCGAATTCGGCGCAGGCCGCAGCCGAATAGCTTGCCGTTCGCATCAGCCCGCCTCCACCTTCCCGGTGGCGATAAAGTGCGGGTTGGCGAAATCTTCGTCGTCCGATTGATTGCGCTTGCCGTAGGCGAGCGGCTTGCCGTCGAGTGTTCGCGTCATGCCGCCGGCCGCGCGCAGCACCGCATCGCCAGCAGCCGTATCCCATTCCATGGTGCGGCCGAAACGTGGATAGACGTCCGCCTCGGCACTGGCCAGCAGGCAGAACTTTAAGGACGACCCCACCGAGACGATTTCGGCCCCGCCCAGCGAGCTTATATAGGCCTCCGTTTCCGGCGTGTTGTGCGAGCGGCTGGCGACAACGGCCAGCGGCTCCGCTGCCCCGCGCACAACAATCGAATGCCGGCCGGTGATTTCGTAATCACCGTCAATGTCGAGCGTCTCCGCCCTTCCCGGCCTTCCGGAAAAGAAGCGCTTGCTGCATGGCGCGAACACGACGCCGACTTCCGGCCTGCCATCCCGCACCAGCGCGATGTTGACGGTGAAATCGGTGCGGCGATTGACGAATTCCTTGGTGCCGTCGAGCGGATCCACCAGAAAAAACACCCCGTCGAGAGCGGGCGGCACGATGCCGACGGATGCTTCTTCCTCGGCAACGCAGGGAATATCCGGAAAAGCCTCGCGCAGCCCGGCCAGAATAATCTTCTCAGCTGTCCGGTCCGCTTCGGTGACCGGCGAATTGTCGGCCTTGTGCGCGACCGCGCAGCCGGCGCGAAAGATGCGCATCACCTCGCGCCCGGCTGCCAGAGCCAGGCGCTCGAACACATCGAGCATCAGCGCATCGTCAGATGCCGCCGCCGTCATATTGGTCTTCGGCACTATCGCGCTCTATCAGCCATTGTTCGAGTGTCTCTACCATCTCCTCGGCGGAACGCCCAAGCGTCCTGAGATGGACTTCCGGGTTCTCCGGCGCTTCGTAGGGTGAATCGACGCCGGTGAAATTCTTTATTTCGCCTTTCAACGCGCGCGCATAGAGGCCCTTGGTATCGCGCCTTGCGCATTCCTCGAAGGGCGTGTCCACAAACACCTCCACGAATTCGCCCTCAGCCATCAGCTCGCGCGCCATGCGCCGCTCAGCGCTGAAAGGCGAGATGAACGAAACCAGCACGATCAGGCCGGCGTCCGTCATCAGGCGCGCCACCTCGGCGACGCGGCGGATGTTTTCGACACGATCCACGTCGGTGAAGCCGAGATCCCGGTTGAGACCGTGGCGTACGTTGTCACCGTCCAGCATGACGGTGTGCCGTCCGGCCGCGTGCAGCTTCTTTTCCAGCATGTTGGCAATGGTCGACTTGCCCGACCCGGACAGGCCGGTGAACCAGAACACCGCCGGCCGCTGGTTCTTGATGTCGGAGCGGGCGCGCTTGTCGACGTCGAGCGATTGCCAGTGGATGTTTTCGGCCCGCCGCAGCGCGTGCAGGATCATGCCCGCGCCGACGGTAGCGTTGGTGATCCGGTCGATCAGGATGAAAGCGCCGGTCGAGCGATTTTCGCCGAAAGGGTCAAAGACGATCGGCGTGCGCGTCGAGAGATTGCAGACGCCCACCTCATTAAGGCCAAGCGACTTGGCCGCCTCATGTGCGAAATCGTTGATGTTGACCCGATATTTCAGGTCGGTGACGGTGGCGCTCGCCTGATCGGTTTCGGTGCGAAGAATATAAGAACGGCCGGGCAAAAGCGCGTTTTCATCGAACCAGACGATGTTCGCGGCGAACTGGTCGGCGACCTGCGGGCGCGCCGCAGCCGATACCAGCATATTGCCGCGCGACACCTCGATCTCGTCGTCCAGGAGAAGCGTGACCGCCTGCCCGGCCACGGCCTGCTTGAGATCGCCATCCTGCGTGACGATGCGCTTTACGCGGCTGGCCTTGCCGGATTTGGCAACGACGATTTCATCGCCCGGCGAAATCTGTCCTGACGCGACCGTGCCGGCGAAGCCACGGAAATCGAGATTGGGCCGGCTCACATACTGGACCGGGAAACGGAACGGCAGATCGGTGGCGGCTTCATCGACCGACACGCCTTCTAATTGCTCGATCAGTGTCGGGCCGTCATACCAGCCCATCCTGGCCGAGCGGCTGGTTACATTGTCGCCGTAGCGGGCCGACATCGGGATCGGCACGATGGTCTGAAAACCCAGTCCTTTCGAGAACTCCCGATAATCCTCGACGATCCGTTCGAAAACCTGCTCGTCAAAGTCGACCAGATCGATCTTGTTGACGGCGAGCACGATGTGCCGGATGCCGAGCAGCGAGGCGATGACTGAATGGCGACGCGTCTGGCGCAACACGCCCTGGCGCGCATCGACCAGCACGATGGCGAGATCGGCGGTCGATGCGCCGGTCGCCATGTTGCGCGTATACTGCTCGTGGCCCGGCGTATCGGCGACAATGAACTTGCGCTTTGGTGTTGCGAAGAACCGATAGGCGACGTCGATGGTGATGCCTTGCTCGCGCTCCGCTTCCAGCCCATCGACCAGAAGCGCGAAATCGACATCTTCGCCGGTAGTGCCGTGCTTGCGCGAATCGCGCTCCAGCGCTGCCAGCTGGTCTTCGAATATCTGCCTGGTGTCGGACAAAAGCCGGCCGATCAGCGTCGACTTGCCGTCATCCACCGAACCACAGGTCAAAAAGCGCAGCAGCGACTTCTTTTCCTGCGCGGCAAGGTAATCGCGAACCTCATTCGTCGCGGAAAGCGCTTCTTCGGCGATATGGCGCATAGTCTAGAAATATCCCTCGCGCTTCTTTTTTTCCATCGAGCCTGCCTCGTCGCGATCGATCAGCCGGCCCTGCCGCTCGGAGGTGCGCGCCGTCAGCATCTCGCCAACGATCGCTTCCAGCGTGTCGGCGCCGGATTCGATCGCGCCGGTCAGCGGATAGCAGCCGAGCGTGCGGAAGCGCACCATGCGGTTCTCGACCGCCTCGCCCGGCCGAAGCTTCATGCGCTCGTCATCCTTCATGATCAGCATGCCGTCGCGCTCGACCACCGGTCGTGCCCTGGCGAAATAGAGCGGCACGATGGGAATGCCTTCCTGCAGGATGTACTGCCAGATATCGAGTTCGGTCCAGTTCGACAGCGGAAAGACGCGGATCGATTCACCTGCCGCAACGCGGGTATTATATATGTTCCACATCTCCGGCCGCTGGTTCTTGGGGTCCCAGGCGTGCTGAGCGTTGCGGAAGGAAAAGATGCGCTCCTTGGCCCGCGATTTCTCCTCGTCGCGCCGCGCCCCGCCGAAGGCAGCGTCAAAACCGTATTTATCGAGCGCCTGCCTGAGCGCCACGGTCTTCATAATATGGGTATGCGTGTTCGAACCGTGATCGAACGGATTGATGTTATCGCGAACGCCGTCTTCGTTGATGTGAACGATAAGGTCGAGGCCAAGCTTTTTGGCCATCGCGTCGCGAAACGCGATCATTTCGCGAAATTTCCACGTCGTGTCGACGTGGAGGAACGGAAACGGCGGCTTGGCCGGATAAAAAGCCTTCATAGCCAGATGCATCAGCACGGAGGAGTCCTTGCCAATCGAATAAAGCATCACCGGCTTGGAAAAATTCGCCGCGACTTCGCGAAAGATATGAATCGATTCCGCTTCAAGCCGTTGCAGATGGGTAAGTGGAAAGAGCATGGACGGTATATTCTTTCGTCGCGCCCGATCCTGATTGGCTTGCGAGCATCCGATCAATCTGCGGCTGTTTAGCATTTGCGGCCCGGCGAGGCCAATGCACTTCACACCAGCGCATATGCCGCACTCGAACGAATTTTCTCCGTTCCACCCCACAGCGGCAAATTTTTGCCACCCGGACTGAGCGGATTCGTTTGCCGAGAGGGCCAGGACCTCAGTGCCTGGGTCGCGGAGTTTTCACCGTCGGAAATCACCGGTTCTTTCAAGGCCACCGACGTTAGGTCTATCAAGCAATCGACGGCGCAAGGGAATTCCCTCGCCGGCGTGATTCCTGTTGCGCAACGATGTGGGCACCTGTAGGCAAGTCCGCGGGTCCTTGGAGAATATCATTCGGCGGCTATCATCAGCACCAAATATGCGAATAACCGTTGTCCGCTCTGATTGGTCCTGGCGTGAGCAGGCTGGTCATATGGCATGTTTGGCATCACCGATTTGCAAGCGCATCGACAATTGAAAGAATACGTCGCGTTCCTCCCCCGGGATGGCATAGCCCGCAACAATGCGATCGCGACCTTCCTCATGGGTGCACTGCCCGCGGTTGGAGGAAGCGTCATCTCTGTTATGATCCATACGTTCGTCGTATGGGCCGTCATCTCGCTTTCCCTAAAACGTTTCGAATTCCGTATGACACGCAGCGATCGTATGCTGGCATGGACCTTTACCGCCTTCGCCGCCCTCATCGTAGCCACTGCCCTGATAGGCAAGAACCCCTGGCAAGCGCCCCGGTCGACCTTGTGGCTGATAACCTTCCTCGCTCCGTGGGTGATGATTCCCCGGTTGCGGGCAAGCCCTGGCGTGAACTACCTGCTTTTCTATGTCACCGGTGCGGCCGTTGGGGCTATCGGTGCTTGCGCGCTGGCTTTCGTGCAACTGACGGCCGTCGGAATCCGTCCGGAGGGAGGCGCCGGAAACGCCGACGTATTCGGTATAATATCGCTTTGCCTTATGGGCCTGGGCGGTCTCAACATCGCATCGGCCTCCACTAAACGCAGGGTGCTTGGCGTAGCCGCGGTGGTGGCCGGGGGCCTTGCGGTTATCCTGTCGCTTACACGGGGCGTCGCAATGGTCGCGTTGCCCATCATTGCAATTCTGATGGCGTTCGCTCCCTCCGCCTGGCGCTCCATCCTGTTACGGCCCGCCGTGTTACTGATACTTGTCGTGGCTGGTCTGGCTCTTCTCGGGGTGCACCATTCCCTGGACCAGCGCTGGCAGCAGACATTCCAGGAACTCCAGCGTGTCCTTAACGATCAACACACAGGCAGCGTTGGTGAAAGGCTGCGCCTTTGGAAAGCCGCCGTGGAAGCGATCAGCCAGTCACCGCTCTGGGGTTATGGCATCCAGAACAGGATGACCACGCTGATCCCCACCTTGAAACTGGACGACACCCACATCTACAACTTCACCCACGCGCACAACGGCTTCCTGTCTTTCGCCTTGGACGGTGGGATTTTCGTTCTTGCGGCCTTGATCACCGTTGTCTATGCCCCTTTCGGCATCGCATGGCGCGCACCGCACGACGCGAATTACCGCATTCGTCTATTCGCGACGATTACGGTGACAGGAGCTTATATCCTTTGTGGCATGACCCAGATTATGTTCAAGCATGACATCATGGATAGCTTCTTCGTCTTCTTCGCGATACTTATCGCGGCGTCCATTCCAGAAGATACCGCAGAACAGGCGTGAGATACTGTCGTTCACCACGAGAAAATCGCTATCCTATCGGGGCCGATTTACCTGCATGCTTGCCGCCCGGCCTCAACTCCACTATACGCGCCGTGCGTCGATGCGGGGCTAGGCAAATGCGGTCCTTTACCGGCCGATACCCTCGATTTCATCCCCGATCGGCTTTTATGGAGGCGAACAACTTTGGACAAGCACGCAGAACTGGCTGCAACGCTCATTGCGAAACTGCATGACAGGAGCGCCCGGATCGGCATCCTCGGGCTGGGCTATGTCGGTTTGCCGCTGGTGCTGCGTTTCATCGAGGTCGGCTACCCCGTCGTCGGCTTCGATATTGACAAGGACAAAGTCGATGCGCTGCTTGAAAAGCGCAGCTACATCGATCACATCGCCGCCGACAAAATCGGTGCCGCGATCGATCGCGGCTTTACCCCGACTACCGATTTTTCCCTGGCGAGCGGAGTGGACGCGCTGATCATATGCGTGCCCACGCCACTGGACAGCCACCGCGAGCCCGATCTTAGTTTCGTCATCGGCACAGTCGAGGCAATCCTGCCCCATATCCGGCCCGGACAGGTCGTTTCCCTGGAAAGCACGACCTATCCCGGCACCACGGACGAGGAATTGCTGCCGCGGATCGCATCACGCGGTCTTGAGATCGGAAAGAACTTCTTTCTCGTCTACTCCCCCGAGCGCGAGGATCCGGGCAACAAACATTTCACGACGCGCACGATCCCGAAAGTTTGCGGCGGCCTTACTCCCGCCTGCCTCGACGTAGGCCTTGCTCTGTACGGCCAGGTCATCGACAAGGTGGTGCCGGTCAGTTCGACACGCGCCGCGGAACTGACCAAGCTTCTCGAAAACATCCAGCGTGCCGTCAATATCGGCCTGGTCAACGAGATGAAGATCATCGCGGACCGAATGGGTATCGACATCTACGAGGTTATCGATGCCGCTTCGACCAAGCCGTTCGGCTTCACGCCCTACTATCCCGGACCAGGGCTTGGCGGCCACTGCATCCCTATCGACCCGTTCTACCTGACCTGGAAGGCGCGCGAATATGCGCTCAATACCCATTTCATCGAGCTGGCAGGCGAGATAAACCGCGACATGCCGGCCTGGGTGGTGTCCAAGATCGCCGACGCGCTTAACGTGCGGGAGAAATCGCTCAAGGGAAGCCGTGTGCTGGCGCTGGGCATCGCCTATAAGCGGGACGTGGACGATATGCGCGAATCGCCTTCCGTGCTTGTGATGGAGCAACTCCGCGCCAAAGGTGCAATCGTCGACTACTCGGATCCCAACGTGCCGGTATTCCCGAAAATGCGCGAGCACAGATTCGACCTCAAATCGGTGGAGCTAGCGCCGGAAATGCTGAACAGCTACGACGCCGTGGTTCTTTTGACGGATCATACGAACTTTCCATATGATATGATTCTTGAACATGCGCGCCTTGTCGTAGACACGCGCGGCAAATACCGCGAGCCACATGAGAATGTCGTCAAGGCCTGACCGAGGCATGACGAAACCTTATTTACCTTTGCCTGTCGATCTTTAGAGGAGCGGGAATTTGGAGAGTGATCGAGACTCTGAGATCGACTTGCGTGCAATGGCACGTCGGCTTTGGCAGGGTTGGCGTACCATTTTTCTGACGACAGGACTGGCAGTGGTCGTGGGCGTGGCGCTCTACTTCACCGTTCCGCGCGTCTACCAGTCGGTGGCCGTGGTTCTTCCGATCACCGAACCGGAATATTCCGGCTATGTGGACCTCATAGCGAAATCGGCGTTGTCAGATATGCTAGAGGATCAGCAGAAGAACGATCCCAGGCTGACTACATTCCCCTATTCCCGGGACGACCTGCTGAAGGAGTTCGTTACCTATCTGCAGACGCCTGCGCATCTGCTGGATGTGGCAAGGGAAAGCGGCGTCGTGCCCAGCAGCGGCGACAAGGCGGCGGACGAAAGAGCGGCCGTGAATTTTGTACGGTCCGTGACGTTCGCGCCACCCACCGATCGAAAGCCCAATTTCGAGATGCGCACCCGCGCCGACAACCAGGATGCGTTGAACAAATTCGTCGCGTTGAGCCTCGACACCACCCGCGTGGAGGTGGCCAAGAGACTCCGCGCATCGATCATGGCCAAGATTTCGGCTGGCGAAAATATGCGGAAGGACGCGATTGCAACGTTGGCGATCGATATGGCATCGCGCCGCCAACGGGCAGAAGACGTGCGCAAGGACGATATGGAGCGGCTTGGCGAGCAGGCCCAAATAGCCGAAAGCCTGAACCTCACAGAGCCGGTCGCAAGACAGGCGCTCTCCACGAATGGCCAAGGTGCGCCTGCAGTGTCAGCGCAGGTGATAAACGGTGACCAACCACTCTACTTCCAGGGCAGCGCGGCACTGAACAAGCAGGTCGACCTCCTCAAAAATCGCAAAGACAACGACCCATACACGACAGGGCTCCGAGACTTGCAAAGTCAGATTTACATGCTGCAAAACGACAACCGGGCCAGTGTGTTGCGAACGCTACTCGACAAATCGCCCCTCAAGGACCCTGCCACAGCGCCGCTCGCCCGCTACAGCCTGCTCACGGCCACCGCAGAGCGCATCTTCCCACGACTTTCAATCTTCGGCATCGGTTCTCTGCTGGTAGGATTTGTCATCGGCGCGAGCATCGTCCTGTTACGGGGCGAAGGCAAAGTAAGCTCGTAAGATAACCGTGTCCCTACCCAGTAATTACGCAGAACTACAAGGGCCGTAGGATGCTTTACAGAACTTCATTACACAGCCTCTCTGATTTTCTGTGTTTTCTGCTGGATCCGTATAAGTTGTGTTCCGATCTTTATTTACGCCATATTTGATGAAACGCTTTTTTAAACAAGGTAGCTTTGCCCGCGGGGCTTTCACCCTGATGACGGGTACTGCTGTCGCCCAAGCCGTCGCGATCGCCATCAGCCCAATATTGACACGGCTCTACTCTCCAAGTGATTTCGGTATATTCGCACTCTTTATCGCGCTGGTAACCTTCCTATCCACCGCCGCTACCGGGCGGTATGAGCTCGCGATCATATTGCCTGAGAATGAGGACGATGCCGATGCGCTGGTTATTCTATCAACCGCGATCGCAACAGGCTTCGGTCTACTCCTGCTGGTCGCACTTCTTGCAACGCATGGCTGGGCGGCCGCCATGCTGGGACATCCTGAAATCGACCGCTGGCTCTTTTTGGTACCAGTAAGCGTTTTCCTGACTGGCTGTTATAATGCGCTCAACTATTGGCTCAACCGGCATGGTCAATACCAGCGCATGAGCATAAATCGGATGTTGCAAAGCGGACTTGGCGGCGGCTTGCAACTTTCCCTGGGATTCAGCGCATGGGGGACCGCTGCCGGCCTTATTCTGGGGCAGTTTATCGCCGTAGTTTTGACCACCGCTCAGATCGCGGTTACTTTTTTTCGATCGTGCCGTTTGCGCGACCTGAAAAAATTGAAAACACGTATGCGGCATCTGGCTCTGCGCTATCGGAGTCATCCTGCTCATCTCTTGCCTGCTCACCTGATCGGAGCAGCCGCCATGCAATTGCCGGTGCTTGCGATTTCGGGCCTTTATGGCCCCACTACGGTGGGGCTCTATGCGCTTGCCTACCGCGTTATGGTGATGCCCACCACACTGATCGCCAATGCGATAGGAGACGTCTACCGTCAGCGCGCGACGGTCCTTCACCGGGAGCAAGGCGATTTTCGCCGCCTGTTTCTCATCACGCTCGCAACATCGACCGCGCTGGCTGCCGCACCGGTAGGAATTATTGTCGTGATCGCTCCCGATCTGTTCGCATTCGTGTTCGGCGAGCCGTGGCGCGTGGCGGGAGACTATGCGAGGCTTTTGGCGATCGCTACACTCTTCCAGTTCGCACTTACACCCATAGATAAGGGGGCCCTCATCGTCGGCGCGACACGGTACATCATGGCGTGGAACATGATTCGACTGGTGTGCTTTGCGGGTGTCGTCGTCGCAGCGTGGGCCTTTGACCTGCCCTTCAAACAGACACTTATCCTCTTCGTCGCAGCCAACGTCGGTGTATACGTTTTGGATGGCATGGTAGAATATCGGTTGGCATCCCCACGGCTAACGAAACCCTAAACGCAAGCGATCCTTTTGTTTTCAACATTTGCTGTCGTGCTGATAGAAGTGGATTGCGGCGTTGAAATCGAACATTCAGTACTAGCGCAGAGAGCAGCCCAAAAATATGGAAGCCATCAAAAATCTTATACCAAAACCCATCAAAGAGCCGCTTAAGCACCTACGCCAGATGTTTACATACAAGCACTACGATTCTTCTGAATACTGGCGCAAACGTGCGAGTAAACCTAATCAGGCCGCCGTACTCTGGAAGAATCAGGAATACAACGACCTTTACCGCGTGGATCAGCGCACTATCATCGAACCATGGGTCCGATCCTTGCCTTCTGGCGCTTGCGTGCTCGATATCGGGTGCGGCATCGGCGTCGTTGCAGGCATGATTAATTCGATACGTCAGGACATAACCATCGACGCCGTCGATTTCGAGGAAATGATAGCCGTTGCCCGAGAAAAAAACTCGAAACCCGGTATTCGTTATATTGCCTCGCCGGCGGAAGAATTCGAACGCGACGACATTCGCTACGACTTGATTATTTCATCGGCCTGCTACTCGGCGATCCGTGACATTGACCACCTCAAGAAGTCCTTAAATAACGGAGCGCGGATGCTCATGCCAGGCGGTGTCATGTTGATGATCGACCCCTTTCATCGCTGGAATTACCTCGCACGTGCAAAATTCGGTACGAAAGACGTCATTGCCCATCTAAAGCCCCATAATATGAGGCTTCTAGAAAAATCCGGGATTCTTTTCTGGCCCTACCGGGTGCGCCTTGCCAATTCCACGGTCCACGGCCAGGAACTCAAAGCCAAATACCAGATAGGTGAAAAACTGTTAAAGCGCCTCGGCAGTCATTTCTGGGCGGACTACAAAGTGCTCGCATTCCGGAAACAATCTTGAGCATTCTGAGGCTCTTGGGATATGCAGGCCTGCACCTGATACCCTACACGACACTTGAATACTGGCTTGCGAACCGGTTTTCCGTTCCGGGGTACGTCTTCTCGCCCCGCTTCTCCGGACGGACTGCATTGTTCGAGCTTGCAACTATCGTCAGAAAGAATTCCGCGGCGCCAATCGCACTCTATCCTGATTATATCTGCAACATTGTGCCCAGGGCTCTGGCAGAGGCCGGCTGGACTGCAGTACCCTATTCGACCAACGAGAGCCTCGAAAGCAACTGGAGCGACCTGTCCGCGCGTATGGAGAGGGGCGACGTTGGATTGCTGGTCGGAGCCAATGTATTCGGCTCATCCGGGTTGCTGGACGATCTAGCTGACCCGCAAAACTTGATGATGCTTCGGTCACGAGGAATAAAAGTTATAGCGGACATGTCTCAAGACGTGTCACTGATAGACAACCTGCCGCCGCAGGGCAGCGATCTTATTTCCGCCGTTGTCAGCTTTAACAATAAAAGCTTTCCCGGCGCGATGGGCGGGGGAATTTTGGCGCATCGCTCCTTACCTAATTCACCGAACAAACTCAGCATCAAACAACATATTTTCCTATATAAAAGGACTATAAAGACGATACTTGTGCGTTACGCTGGAAAAAAAGATAGTGTACATGCGGATAGATTTGAATATTCATTTTGCAATACGTTCCCATTCAAAATTTCTGACGACTACCACCCTTCCAAGCTTCAAATTTCCTGTGCGGTCCAGGGCATGTTGCTAAGCAAGCGATATCGGGCCACGAAGCAAAGCCTTCTGCGCCAGCACGGTCATATCGAAACGCGCTTCGCTTCAAGTGCAGCCTATCTGATGGTAAAGGCCGGCAGACCGGACGTGCCCAACCGTAAGCTCAAGGCTCCATACGCAATCGAAGGCAATCTTGAAGTCAGCTTAAGACCGCACGACCTGATCGTTCACAATAAAGGCTTCGACGACCATGCCTGACTCCGGGACATCGTACATACTGTCGCCGGGTTTGGACCAGGCAATGACGATTGCGCACTTGATTAGGCGCGCCCATCCTGAAAGGCACCTGACGGGCGCCGTGATGCCTACGGAGGCAAAGCCTTTCCTCCGTTACCCTTTTGACGAAATAAAGTCCTTTTCGGAATCGAACGAAGCCGACATTTCAAACGTCATTCCCACTGGATCGCGATCGACAGATTATTTGTTGCGGCATGGTGATATCCGCCTTGGCTCCATCACGATGTCGCGCGAGGCGCTGCGTTTCTACGATAAACACTGGTCGATCGACGCGGCGTCGCAAGCGGGCATTCCTGTGCCTCACACCTGGTACAATCCCACAGACATCACGGCCTTTCCGGTCTTTTTCAAATCGAGCACGGAAGGCGGCGGCCAGCGTGGGATTGCACATGAGCCGAAGGAACTGCCGAGCGACGCAAATGGACTAATTTTCCAGGAATACATTGCCTCTCCCGGAACATATGGAGTGGGAATAATCGCAACGGACGGAGAATTAAACGCGGCTCATGTTCACCACGAAGTCGAAAGCTATCCCAATGTTGGAGGATCGGCGGTCATAATAGAACGCCTTGACGACGAACGACTCCGCCGTTACGCCAAGCTATTGGTGGAACATACCCGTTTCAGCGGCTGGGGGCTTGTCGAATTTAAATGGTGTGACGTTCGTAAAGATTACGTCTTCATGGAGCTGAACGCAAAGTTTTGGGCATCTTCCGAATTCGCATTCCGTAATGAGCCCCTGTTCCCCAGGCTGCTCTTCAACGCCGAACCAGTTGGCGCTTCATGTCAGCGCATGATTTTCATGCATAGGGCGATTGCACGAGGACCACGTTTTTTGGCAAAAACGATGCCGGCTTTCATGGGTGGCGCTGAGCTTCGTTTCGTCCCGGGAATGTGGCAAACCGAACTCGCCCGGCTCGTGGTCCCCTCTCCTGTCAGAACAGCATTGCGGCGCGCGCGGGCGAAATGACGCTCATACTGTCACTTCCTGCCAGTCGAGCCGGACCCTTGAAATGGGTCCTCGATATTGTTTTCGGCGACATGCTGGGCGTTCCGTTCGAAGTCGCCTATATCGCCGAAGCACAGGTCCTGCTTGAAAGCGAAGGCCGTCGCTTGGTGATGCACTCTGGTTTTCCCGATCTACATTGCGAAAGACAACACTGGGCCGCGCAAATTCCACCGTTACCGCTAGCGGATTTTGATACAGCCGCATTACCGGGATGCGATCTCGATCTCCTGCTGCCTACTCTGTTTGGCGCTGCGCACGTTGATGTCTCTGAAAACGAGATCCACTGCGAAATCGATATACTGGGCAGTATTTTCTTCATGCTATCACGCTTCGAGGAAATGGCGCTTCCTGACCGAGACCGGCACGACCGCTTCCCTGCTACGGCTTCGCTTGCATGGAGGGCGACCTTTCTTTATCGCCCAATCGTCGACGAGTATGTCGAGGTTTTATGGGCCATGATGAAGCGGCTTTGGCCAAGCTTGACGCGCATACGACGTCAGGGGCGAATAAAGGTAAGCTGCGACGTGGACCAGCCCTTCGACAGAGTTGGAACCAGCCCGAAGAAGTTGCTACGCTCGGTGGCAGGAGATTTAGGCAGGCGCCGTGATCCAGGCTTGGCAGCCCGCCGCGCTCGAAATTTCATGTCGCACCGCAAGGGCAATCTGCAGTTTGACCCCTACTACACTTTCGACTGGTACATGGATGCCTGTGAAAGGCATGGCCACCAGGCCGCCTTTTATTTCATCGCCGATCATTCTGCCGGTACCATCGACGGCACATATGAAATCAATGAGCCGCGCGTGCTGGATTTGCTGCGCAAAGTCTCGCGGCGTGGCCACGAGATCGGCTTGCACGGCAGTTACAATACCTTTCACGACCCGCAGCAGATCGCGAAAGAGCGACAGCGGTTGACGGCTGCATGCGAAAGCGCCGGCCTCGATATCGAGATATGCGGCAATCGACAGCATTATCTACGATGGGACATCGGTCGGACGCCCGATCATCTTGACGCTGCAGGCTTCGGATACGACACGACGGGCTCTTTTGCCGACAGGCCCGGCTTCCGCTACGGCACCTCGCACCCTTTTTCAATGTGGAGTTGGACAGACATGGCCCCGCTGCGCATGAAGCAACATCCATTGGTACTGATGGAATGCTCTGTAATCCTAAAGAAATACCTTGGCATGGGGCATTCGATAGAAGCTCTCGAGCTGACACAGGACTTGAAACGCCGGTCTCTGAGATATGGTGGAGACTTCACCCTTCTATGGCATAACTCAGAGCTCTTGACGCAAAAGGATCGCGCCTTTTTCCAGACGTTGCTGGGTTGAACTAAGTACGAATACCTTCGAGAACGCAGAAATACACGATGCAATATGACAGTCATACAACCTTGGTTTGCAGTCAACATACCTGTAGGACGATGTCTTGACAGGCCGCAGCCCGCATTCGCTGCAGCCCCATGTTTTTTTCGACAGCAAAATAAAGAGCCGGCGCAATGATGGCCAAGGCAGAGCATCCGGGCAAAGATTCAAAGATCTTGATGGCGGCACTCTATATGGTCGCGTTCGGCCTGCTCTTGGCCATATATGGATACTATCTGGCCCCCTTCTGGGGCTATATGGGCTTCGAGGCGAACCCGGACGGCGGAAAGATTGCCTTGTCCGCCGGGGTCATTTTGCTCTTTGTTGCAGCGACACCGGCCTCTGCCGACGCCAGAAATTTCTTTCTGAACGTAATTCTGTCCATCTATCTGCTACCGGCGATGGTCGTATACTCTTACGCTGATAAACCAACCTCGGCAGCGCTCGTCATCTGGATGGCTCTCGCGGTTGTGTATGTCGTCAGTGCAATCCCATTGCCGCGCGTCGTCCTTTTTAGGATCGAGACGGAACAGTTGATGTGGAGCATGGCTATCGCGACCGGCTGTCTCTTGGCTTCATATTATGCCCTGGGAGGTCTGAGCAACTTCAATCTCGATATCTCCAGAGTGTACGAATTCCGTCGTGAAGCTGCCGAAGAGCTTCCTGGGGTTTTTGGATATCTATCGTCTACGTTCGCGAAAGTCGTAGTCCCTTTCGGATTCGCAGTGTCACTTCTGCATAGAAAATATCTATTTTCACTATTCTTTATTCTATCCTTTATTCTTATTTTCGGATTTACAAGTAATAAGGGGGTAATATTTGCACCTCTTGTTGTGATTGTGACGTTTTTTATGACAAAAATATACAATAATTATCGATCTTTTTTATATATATTTATATTAATTATATTAGTAGGGATTTTAAGCGTCCCTCTTATGGATTATTTTGGAGGAGACTCCATATACGCTTGGTACAATACGCTACTAATTCGCAGAGCTTTAATGCTTCCATTGATAATTGACTTCCATTATTTTGACTACTTTTCAGAGAACCCGTACTATTATTGGTCTTATTCGAAATTATCACTCGGTATGGTTTCCACTATTTACGACCTCGCTCCGCCTTTTCAAATAGGGAAAATATTCTTCGGCTCGTCAGATACCAGTGCAAATACCGGGTTTATAGGGAGTGGGTTCGCTCAAGCGGGTGTGATGGGTGCTTTACTTTATTCCATTGGAGTCGGATTCATACTCGCAATCCTCCAGTCTTATGGTCGGTATCTTGGCCGACCCTTCATCGCGTCAGTCGTAATTGACCTTTTCATAAATCTGATAAATTCATCCGACTTCTTGACCATGTTCCTGACTCATGGGCTTTTCCTTTCTTTAATATTAATTGGATTAACCCAGCCACCTGCCCCAAGACTCATGCAGTCACAACGAAAGCCTTTCGCTACGGCTGCCTCTTCTAAAAGGAGTTGAAGCTTCCTTGGCAGCAATTGTTCATTTAACTTCTGTCCATCCGCGTCATGACACCCGGATCGTGTTGAAGATGTGCCGTAGTCTGGCCGCAGCCGGACATCAGGTTACCCTTCTCGTGGCCGATGGGAAGGATGATGAGAAGAAAGATGACATCCACATCATCGATGTCGGAAAGTCGAACGGACGCCTTAGGCGCATGCTCGGGGCAACCCGACGGGTACTCAGTCGTGCGTTGGCGCTAAACGCCGACGTTTATCATCTACATGATCCTGAGTTACTACCTGTCGGCCTGATACTTAAATGGTATGGGAAGCGGGTTATCTTTGATGCACATGAAGATGTCCCCCAGCAGATACTATCCAAATTCTACCTCCCTCTCATTTCACGGTACATAATATCGGGTATTATGGCTAGATTTGAGTATTTTTCCTGCCGCCGATTTGACTGCGTAATTACGGCCACTCCTGTCATTCGAAAGAAATTTATCGAAAAGGATATAGAAGCTGTCGATATCAATAATTTTCCTATGCTCGGCGAGCTTGAAACCGGAATATGCTGGTACAAGAAACGCAGAGATGTCTGCTATGTTGGTAGCATTGTAGCGACTCGAGGGATTCGCGAAATCGTCGCTGCGATGGCGCTCTGCCAATCAGGCGCCCGGCTCAATCTTTGCGGTGATTTCGCCGAAAAAAGCATGAGGATAGAGGTTGGGGAGACCAGTGGTTGGGTTGCGGTCAATGAGTTAGGTTTCCTTACGCGCGCAAGAGTAAAAGAAATTCTTGGATCTTCTGTCGCTGGGCTTGTTACGCTTCATCGGACTCCCGCGTATGTGGACTCCCTGCCCGTCAAAATGTTTGAATATATGTCGGCGGGCCTGCCGGTAATAGCCTCTAATTTTCCTCTCTGGCGAGAAATCATCGAAGGTAATGAATGCGGGATCTGTGTTGATCCGTTGAATCCAAAAGCGATTGCGGAAGCCATAGACTGGTTAATCGAAAACCCCGACCGCGCCGAAGAAATGGGGGAAAATGGGCGCCGAGCGGTTCGAGAACGCTATAACTGGGACATAGAGAAAGGGAAGCTGCTGGCGCTCTATGACAAACTCATCTTTGCATCCGATAGACAAAATCTCCTTTGACCCCCCTCCCTGCCGAAACACTATGCGCTTGCCACCGTTCACAGGGCCGAGAACACGGACGACGCCGCACGGCTGGCCAGTATCGTCGCCGCGCTGGAAGAAGTTTCCGCCGAAATGCCGGTGGTGCTGCCGCTCCATCCACGCACCGCTGCACGCACACAGGCGGCAGGGCTTGCTTTCCAAAAGGTCAAGACGATCCCGCCGGTCGGCTATCTCGACATGATCGCGCTGGAAACCGGCGCAACGGTTATCGCAACCGATTCGGGCGGGGTCCAGAAGGAAGCCTTCTTCTACGGTGTGCCGTGCGTGACGCTACGCGACGAGACGGAATGGGTCGAACTGGTCGAACTGGGCTGGAACCGGCTGGCCTCCCCGGCCGAAGGCGGGCTTGCAAGGACGGTGCTCCAGGCTATTGGCACCCGGGGCTCGAGTGCCAAGCCTTACGGCGATGGCGACGCCGCGCAGACAATCGCCGAAATCCTCGCGGGCTAAGAGACCGTTTGATAATTCGCCCAACCGAGGCGTATGGCGCGGTTTTCGAGAATCGGAGCGGTGCGTACACCAGTACGTGAGCACCGGAATCGCAGAAAACCGCGCCAGGATGACCAGCTGGGTAGAATTTCCAAACGGTCTCTAAGGCACACCGTCATGGACAGGCGGCAGCCGATCCGCTATCGCCAAATTGTTCTGCTGACGGATAGTGAGTCATGATACGAATTGCACATGTCGGGCACGGCTATTGGGGCAAAAATCTCGCCCGCAACTTCCATGAACTCGGCAATCTCGCGATAGTGTCGGACCCTGTCGCCGCCGTGGCGGAAGCTGCCGCAGCGGCCTATGGAGTAGGCACGGCTTCCTTCGAGGACGTGGTAGCCGATCCCGGTATCGATGCGGTGTCGATCGCCTCCCCGGCAGGATTGCATTATCGTCATGCCAAAGCCGCGCTCGAGGCGGGTAAGCATGTCTATGTGGAAAAGCCGCTCGCCCTGGCGGTCGCGGAGGCAGAGGAACTGCGCGACCTCGCCGCGAAACGCGGCCTCACGCTCATGGTCGGGCATCTTCTGCAATACCACCCTGTCTACGTCCGCTTGCAGGAACTGGTGAAGGCTGGCGAACTGGGCAGGCTCCATCATGTCTATTCCAACAGGTTGTCACTCGGTAAATTCCGCACCGAGGAGAACGTGCTGTGGTCTTTTGCCCCGCATGACATTTCCATGATCCTGGGCCTTATCGACGGGGAGCCGGAAGTCGTCACCGCCCAGGGCAACGTCGCATATACGCCCGGCGTAGCCGACCTGGTGATGGCGCAGATGCGGTTCGCCGGCGGCACCACGGCGCATGTTTTCGTTTCCTGGATGCATCCGTTCAAGGAACAGCGCCTCGTCGTCATCGGCGAGAATGGAATGGCCGTATTCGAAGACAGCCAACCGGCATGGGAAGACAAGCTCGTAATCTACCGCCATAAGATCGACCGCAGCGGCCCTGTGCCGACGCCAGCCAAGGCCGACGCGGAGCGCGTCGTGGTCGAAAAAGCAGAGCCGCTGAAAGAAGAGTGCCGGCATTTCATCCGCTGTATAGAGAACCATACCGTGCCGCGCACCGACGGGCGCGAGGGATTGGCCGTGCTGCGCGTGCTCGATGCGGCGGAGAAAGCGCTAGCCGAGAACCTGAAAGGGGCAACTCGGACAGGAGAAGCAGCATGAGCGCCAAACCGCCCTTCGTTCACGAGAGCGCCTATGTCGACGATGGAGTCGAACTCGGCGAAGGTACGAAAATCTGGCATTTCAGCCATATCCTTCCACGTACCCGCATCGGCCGGAACGTGTCGGTCGGCCAGAACGTGGTGGCCGGGCCGGACGTGAGCGTCGGCGACAACTGCAAAATTCAGAACAACGTTTCCCTTTATAAGGGCGTGGAGTTGGAACAAGGCGTTTTCTGCGGCCCTTCCTGCGTCTTTACCAATGTGCTCAATCCACGCGCGGAAATAGAGCGCAAGGACGAATTCCGCCCGACGCGCGTGCGCCGCGGGGCGACCATCGGCGCCAACGCCACCATCGTGTGCGGCAACGAGCTTGGCGAATATTGCATGATCGGCGCCGGCGCGGTCGTTACCAGGGATGTTCCAGCCTATGCGCTCATGGTCGGTGTGCCGGCGCGCCGCATAGGCTGGGTGTCGCGGGCAGGCGAAATCCTTGACGAAACGCTGATCTGCCCACGCACCGACGAACACTACGAACTGGTCGGCGAGACGCTTCGGCCCATCGCCTGAGCGGACAGGCACGCTATCGCCGCTATGCCAGCCACTGGCTCACGCCGGGTACCAATCCTATGTTGTCATCCAGAATGGTCAGGCCTCCCATGAGGGCCGGACAGGACAGCAGCCATCGATCGCCGGTACTGGCGCAGGCCAGAGTAAAAGGTCCCGGTGTATAGCCATACGTCGTGCGCGGATCCTGCTGGTCCAGGATGGTGATGGGGACCCACCCCTCGGACGGCGCTATCGGGACATGCGTGGACGACGCAATACCGTTCTTCAGGATCGTCTGACCCGGATAACAACGAACGGCAACCGTCGAGTCGAGCGCCTTAACATAGGCATGGAAAGTCATCGATGGCGGACGAGCCTGGCCGTCGGTATGAAGCGAAATATAATATTCCACGCCGTCGACGACGATCGACGAAGTCGATCTGCCGCTGCCCATGGTGAGCCGGGCAGCGTAAAATTCGATACCGTAACGCCGCCGCGACGGGTCACGGATCATGTCCACCAAATCCTTCATATCGGTGGGCAAGTTGCCCGCAGTGCCACCATAGTCGTTGTTGTTGCTGATAAACCGCCCGGCGCTCTCGACGGTGGAGCCGTTATAGGCCGTCAGGTAGGACGGCCACGAAAAATCTCCTGTCGCCGTACCCTTGGCCGTATTGCCGCCGAAACGGCCGCTATCCGAGTAGAGGCTGATGGCATAATCGGTGAGAAAGTTGGAGTTCGGAAACGACACCCTGCCTTTCTGCCGATCGACCTTGAGCGCCTCTTTCCAGTTTGATCCATCGGAGCTGATCTTGAGCGTAAGATCGTCATCGCCGATGAGGCCGATTTCAGCACGACCGGACCAGTTCGACTGCATCAGCAGCGACAACACGTTGGCGGGAGACTGCTTGTTCAGCGTGTAACGCAGATCGCCATCGCCGCCTTCCCCGGTTTCCCGCGCCGCCCATAGCGCCTTGTTCAGCTTGGCGGCGAAAGTATTTTCGACATCGGCGGCCGTACCCACGCCGAGGAGGGCGAGGTTCTGCAACGCCGTGGCCGCCCCGGTCACACCCGCCCAGGACGAGCCGTCCCAACAAACCAGCGCCTTCTCGTCAACCACCCACGCGGTCCAGCCCTGCCTGGGATCGAGGATGGCCCATCCACCGTCCTGCCACACGGCAATCCTGCCGGCGGCGCCTTCCCATGCCCCGGTAGCGTTTTGTGCAACGATATAGCGGTCGCCTTCCGCCGGCGACGACGGCGGAGCGGCAAGATCGCGGTCGAGCACCGAAAGTTGCACGATCGCGTCGAGCATGCGGAGCGACTCGTTGTGCGTGACGTGCTTCTGCGCCTGTGACGGCATGATGTAGGGAAGGGAGAGATTGGCGGTAGTGTCCATTTGTTCCAGCCCAGCTTGATTGCGACCTGGGCCAGTATGGAACGATGCCGCGTGACGTGGATAAATATCGGGCCGAACGCGCTGAAAATACCCAGTCGGGGGCTTCTACCGCGCCATTATTGGTGGGCCAAAGCCATGGCTCATAGGAGCCAAACTCACCAGGCCGAAGACACCGGCGTGGCCAGCGAGGCCGTTTGGCGACCGATTTTTGCCACGCCTTTCTTCAGGGGGTCGCCTGAAATACGAAATTTATCGCAATTTATATCTCACCATCGCTTCAGCAGAGCGAATACAATGTAACTGCTGAAGCAATATGCGGACGTTAAAAGCGAAAGCCCTTCCACCTCCCTGTATATCTTCCAGGTGTAAGTGATGGCGACCAGCTTGTTTGACGAGACGGAACCCTGGCGGACACGGTATCTGGTCAAAGCCGGGCCGCAACGATAGGCGTAGTCAACGTCTCTCAGTATCGAAAGCCACAGGCCGAAATCCTGCCGTTTCCTGATCTTGGGAAAATACTTCTTTCCAATCCGCTCGGCATCATAGATCACGGTGGAACACCCTATGGCCGTATTCCTCAGAAGCCCCCAATAATTAAGCTTCTCGGGTGTCGTTCGCGTCTTCTTCTCTCCCTCGCTGCCGAAGACCGCATAATCCGTGTAGGAGAATACCGCGTTTTTCTCCGTCATCTGGGAAAGCTGGACGGCGAGTTTCTCCTTTTGCCAGATATCGTCCGAATCGAGAAAGGCGATATAGCGGCCCGAAGCAGCGGAGATGCCGGCATTTCTCGAAAGGCCCCCACCAACGTTTTCCGGGAGAGCTTCCACCCGCACCCGCTGATCCTCCTTCGCGAAACTCATCGCCCGCGAGAGAGAATCGTCGCTTGAGCAATCGTCCACCAAAATCAGTTCGAGATCGGGAAAGCTTTGATCGAGTACAGACCTGATGCTTTCGTCCATAAACTCGGACGAATTGTAGAGCGGCATGATAACGGAAACGGCCGGCTTCATAAAATCAGTTCGCCGTCTTGCGCGCCTTGAAGTCGTTCAGCGTGTCAGAGCCTCGCCCGATGCCGAAATAGTCGATACCGTTCTGCATCACCTGGCGCGGATCATAGATATTGCGGCCATCGAAAATTACCGGAACCTTGAGGCTCTGGCGGATCACGTTGAAATCGGGAGCAGTAAACGACTTCCACTCCGTGATGATGACCAGCCCGTCTGCCCCCTCCAGCGCGGCCTCCTGGGTCTGCGTCAGGACCAGATCGGGGCGATCGCCATAGATGCGCCGGCATTCATCAGCCGCCTCCGGATCATATGCACGAACACTGGCGCCCTTCTCCCAAAGCGCTTCCATGATGACCCGCGAAGGCGCCTCGCGCATGTCATCGGTATTCGGCTTGAAAGCGAGACCCCACAGCGCAAAAGTACGCCCTTTGATGTCGCCATTGAAATATTTCAATATTTTTTCCGGCAAGACTTCCTTTTGTTTGGCGTTGCGCCATTCGACGGCCTTCAACAAGGCCATGTCGTAGCCGATTTCATGAGACGTCCGTGTTAAGGCATGGACATCCTTGGGAAAACAGGAGCCGCCGAAACCGGCTCCTGCATAGATGAAGTGATGGCCGATACGCGGATCACTGCCGATCCCCCTGCGTACCATCTCGACATCAGCCCCCAGCATGTCGGCCAAATTCGCGATCTCGTTCATGAACGATATCTTCGTGGCCAACAGGCAATTAGCTGCATACTTCGTCAATTCGGCGCTTCGCACATCCATCACGATGATCTTCTCGTGATTGCGATTGAGCGGCGAGTAGAGTTCACGAAGTACCCTCTCCGTCTCCGGCGCTGAAGTTCCGATGATGATGCGATCCGGTTTGCGGCAATCGGCCACCGCAGAACCTTCCTTGAGGAATTCCGGATTGGAAGCGACGTCGACAAACAGTTGCGACAATCCACGCGCAGCGAGCCCCTGCGCCAATGCTGCCCGGACCTTATCGCAGGTTCCCACCGGGACCGTGGATTTTATGACGACAATACGCTCCTGCGTCATATGGAGCGCTATGGTCCCGGCAACGGCCAGGACATATCTCAAGTCGGCCGAACCGTCCTCATCGGGTGGCGTCCCAACTGCAACGAACTGCACGAGCCCGTGATTGACGCCCATCGCGGCGTCGGTCGTGAAGCGGAGCCGCATCGCCTTGTGGTTGCGCAGAACAATTTCGTTGAGGCCTGGCTCGAAAAATGGAATTATGCCATGCTCCAGCTTGGCAATCTTCTGTGAATCGGTGTCGACGCAGACCACATCGTGACCACTGTCGGCCAATATAGCGGCTTGGACCAAGCCGACATAGCCGGTCCCGAATACCGTGATTTTCACGTTACCTCGACTTGAAATATGTCTCTTGCTTGAGCCGGCACAGTTGGCCCAGTTGCCCTGCCATGTCAAGACACGGCAGGCGTGCGGACTTTCATGCGGGCGGCAGGGCTTATCCTACTTTCGCAAAAGGGCAACCACGTGCGTGCGCAGGAATGGAAGCGCGTTCAGAAGCGGGTAGAAGTGGGGAGAAAGCTTCGTCGCACGTCTGGCGATCGGCGGCGCCAGCGTCACCTTCTTCGCCTCATAGCGCGCCTGGGGGAACAGCGAGCGGATGTCTGCCTGCTTTATGCCGACAACATCTGCGTTCCGCGGATTGTCCATGGTGAAATCGTACCAGACGATCCCGCCTTCCGGCGCCAGCATGCGCCACATATTGTTCGCCACCGAAGCACGCAGTTCCTTGTCGAGAATCGAGGAAAAGACCATCGATTGCAGGATAATGTCGAAGCTCCCGTCCGGGAAATCGAGCGCGGATGCATCCCCCGCAACGATCTTCACTCCCGGCGGGACATTGCGCCGGGCCGCCTCGACGCGGTCGCTCAGGAGTTCGTTGCCGGTGCAATTCTCCGGGCTGATGCCCCACCCGATGAGATCGAGAAGGTTATGTCCATTGCCGCATCCGATCTCCAGCGCCCTGAGGCTGGACATAGACCTGCCGCCGAGCAATGTGCGCAGCATCATGGCGATGGCTTTCTGGCGCTCCTGGCGGAAAGCCATGTTTACCGGCAGCAAAGGATCGTATAGCGCGCCCTTACCTTGCGCGGTCCGGCGGGCATAACGCCGCTCTATCTCCGAAAGCTCGGTTCCCCTGGATTCCGTCACATCTGTTCCTCCGGTTGAGCCGAACCTATCTTCCCACAATTCTGGCCAGCGTCCCGCCGATCAACTTCAGATCCAGCCACAATGACTGCTCCTCGACATAGCGCTTATACAAGGCAAACTTCCTCGGCATCACCTCGTTCACATAGGCTTCCTCGGGATCCGACGCCTGTGCAAGGATTTCGGCTTCGTCGCTGAATTCGATTGCCGCGAAATCTGTAATGCCCGGCCGCACCGACAGGATCAATGTCCTCTGCTCGGGCAAATATCGTTCCATGAATGCCGGCACCTCCGGCCGCGGGCCGACCAGCGACATCTCGCCTTTAAGCACATTGATCAATTGCGGCAGTTCGTCGAGCTTGCTCTTCCGCAACAAGCCGCCGACACGCGTTATGCGCGGATCAGCGCCCACGGTGATTTGCGGACCTTCGGCCGGTGCAGTGCGCCGCATCGTGCGAAACTTGATGATGCGAAAAGGCCGCCCTTGGTAACCGACCCGTTCCTGTAGGAAAAAGGCCGGCCCCGCGCTTTCGAGCCGGATAGCTATGGCGACGAGGGCGAGGAACGGCGCTAACAGCACCAAGCCCGCAAGGCTTGCCGAGAAATCTAAAACTCTCTTGAGGGACAAGAGGGGCCTCAGGCCAGCACACCACGGATGACGGAAACGACTTCTTCCGCCTCCTCCTCGCGCATGGACGAAAACAGGGGCAGAGACAGGCAATTCTCGAAATGAGCCGTCGCGACAGGAAAACGGTTGTCACCAAGGCCATAGCGGTCGTGCCAGTAGGTCATGCGGTGAAGGGGGGTGTAGTGAACGGAATAACCGATCTTGGCTTCATTGAAGGCCGCCTCGACCTGCTCCCGGCGTGCAGGCGCATCGGCCTTCAACCTGACGGGATAGAGATGCCAGGCGTGGATATCCCCCTCCTCCGCTTCCCGTGGCAATTCGATCGGCAGCCCCGCCAATCCTCGCTTATAAACCCCTGCAATCGCTTCGCGGCGACTACGCATGTCCAATGCACGCGCCAATTGCCGCCTTCCCAGCGCCGCAGCCATGTCCGGCAAATTGTATTTGAAACCGGGGGCGACGATGTCGTAGCGCCATCCGGCGGAATCGCCCTGGAACCGGCGAAACGCGTCGCGGTCGATACCGTGCAAGCGCATCGTGCGACAACGCTGCGCCACGGCCTCGTGGGCGGTCACGATCATGCCGCCTTCACCGGTAGTGATCGTCTTGTTGGCGTAGAAACTGAAAACCGTCGCGAATGTGCCATGCGCGCCGATGGTGATGCCGCCCTTGGCGGCAGGAAAGGCGTGGGCGGCGTCTTCGATGATGACCAGATCATGCCTTGCCGCGATAGCGATCAACTCTTCCATATCGGCGCCCAAACCACCGAAATGTACCGGCAGAATGGCCTTCGTACGGGGCGTGATCGACCGCTCGACCTCTCTCGGATCGATACATAGCGTGTCTGGAAGAACATCGACCAGAACCACCTCGGCACCCAGATAGCGCACCACCTCCGCCGTTGCCGTAAATGTCAGATCCGGTACGATCACCTCGTCGCCCGGCCCTATGCCTGCCGCCTCCAGAGCCAGATGCATGCCCGAGGTGTTGGAATTGACCGATATGGCCTGCACGCCGCCACCGATCGCTTGAGCGAACTCCCGCTCGAACGCGGCAGACTCCGGTCCCGTTGTCAGCCAGCCCGACTTCAACACGCCGACGACGGCATCAATCTCGGACTGGTCCAGGTCGAGACGGAAATAAGGTACTGCCATATTTCATCCTTCTTCGAGATTTCGGCACCGGGGCAAGGTCGGCAGCTACACCAAGCGGTGTAAGAAGATCATTTCCTACACATTCGAAGGCGATGCAACCGGACACGCACGTGTCGGTACGCGCAGGCATTCATCTGAACGAAAAAGACCCTGCCGCCAAGTGCAGCCACCATCAACCGTATTGTCTTCGTCTGGTTTTACCCGCCATTGTGGTGGCCGGTTTTCCGCCGGGCCGGTTGTTTCATGCAAGCGCTTGGAGTAGTACGCTTCCAGCGTCCACACCAGCATCTTCAACAGGAAAATCAACATCGTGTCGATTCCCTTCATCGATCTCGCGGCTCAGCAGGCCCGACTGCGTCCAGCACTAGACAAGGCCATCGCGGGAGTTCTCGATGCGGGCCGATACATAATGGGTCCGCAAGTCGCAGAGCTTGAAAAGCAGCTTGCCGCTTTCTGCGGAGCCCGACACTGCCTTTCCTGCGCCAACGGCACGGATGCGCTCCAGCTTGCCCTGATGGCGCTCGGCATCAAGGCCGGCGATGCGGTCTTCGTCCCCTCCTTCACGTTTGCCGCGACCGCGGAGGTCGTGCCCTTCCTCAACGCCACGCCGGTTTTCGTCGACTGCCTGCCCGACACATTCAACATGGACCCCGAGAGCCTCAAGCGCGCGATCGTTCATGCCAAATCGCTCGGCCTCAATCCGGCATGCGTTATCCCGGTCGATCTTTTCGGTCTTGCAGCCGACTACGACACGCTCATCCCGATCGTGCGGGAAAACGGCATGAAGATCATCGGCGACTCCGCGCAAGGCTTCGGCGCCGACTACAAGGGAAAGGTCACCGGCTCGATCTGCGACATCACGACGACCTCCTTTTTCCCGGCAAAGCCCCTCGGTTGCTATGGCGACGGCGGCGCGCTGTTTACCGACAATGACGAACTCAAGGCCCTCATCGATTCGTTGCGGGTACACGGCAAGGGTTCGCACAAGTACCAGAACGAGCGGGTTGGTATGAACAGCCGGCTCGACACGCTTCAGGCGGCCGTGCTGATCGAGAAACTAGCTGTCTATGCGGAAGAAATCGAAGCCAGGCAGGCGGTCGCGGCCCGATACACGGCTGGCCTTTCGAACCGGATCGAAACGCCGTACGTGCCCGATGGCCTGAAGAGCATCTGGGCGCAATATACGCTGAAAACCGGCTCGGAAGCCGACAGGGAAGCGCTGCGCAGCCGCGCCAAGGATGCAGGCGTCCCGACGGAAGTCTACTATCCGGTGCCGCTGCATCGCCAGAACGCCTATAAGGATTTTCCGTCTGATCCCAAGGGCCTCGCCGTCAGTGACGATCTGTCGAAACGGGTCATCAGCCTGCCAATGCATCCCTATCTGGAGCGAGACGTCCAGGATCGCATCCTGGCCGCGATCGTCGACTGAAGATCGGACAGGTGCGGCCGCGGACGGGGCCTTTGATTCCGTATTGGCTTCAATCGCTGACGGCTATCCCGGTACCGGCCAAGTCAATCCCCCCTTCGCGCGACAGCTATTCACCGTTGGTAGCACGTGGGGAAACCCTTGTTGGACAGCCGCCGGCGGTGGCGCTTCAATGTAGCTACATCGCCGTGCACCCTAACGGATGCACAGTGGCAATCTATCTTCCGTATTGCAGGCCTAGATATCCTCGGCCCGGATCTGGTTCCTCAACTGAGACGTCGTTGCTTGCTGCACCTGATATTCGGGAACGATGTGGTGGAGCAGTTCGACCGCCCGCGTGCTATCCTCACGCATGACGGCTTCCTGCAGCATTGCAAGAGTTTTGTGCAGCAGCTTCTTGTCGATCACGCGCGGAGAAGCGATGAAATAGTCGTCCTTGGGATGACGATGATAAACTTCAGAGGGATCAAACAGCTCTTCGTACAACTTCTCGCCCGGGCGCAAACCGGTGAAGACTATGTCGATATCGATATGAGGCTTCAGCCCCGCGAGCTGGATCATCCGCTCTGCAAGGTCGACAATGCGAACCGGTTCGCCCATATCCAGCACCAGGATCTTGCCGCGCACGTCGCCGTCGTTGTCAGGTGCGGACGCGTTCAGCACCAGACGCACGGCTTCGGGGATCGTCATGAAGAAACGCACGATGTTCGGATGGGTGACCGTAACGGGCCCGCCCTTTACGATCTGCTCCTGAAAGCGGGGAACAACCGAACCGTTGGAACCCAATACGTTGCCGAAACGAACAGTCTTGAAACGGGTAATTTTCGAGCCGACATCCACTGACTGGCAATAGGCCTCCGCGGCGCGCTTGGTCGCGCCCATGACATTCGTCGGATTGACCGCCTTATCCGTCGATATCATGACAAAAACGCCGACATCGTGCTCTACGGCGGCGTCAGCGATATTGCGGGTGCCTATAAGATTGGTCTTCACGCCTTCGACAGGATTTTCCTCCACCAAAGGCACATGTTTCAGCGCTGCCGCGTGGAATACCACCTCGGGCCTGAGCCGACCGAAAAGGCTCGCAACCCGGCTCTGATCCCGGATATTCATGATCGCGGTGACGATGTCCAGGTTCGGATAGCGCTCGCGCAATTCCGCGTCGAGTTTATAGAGATGGAATTCCGAACTGTCGGTGATGACTAGCCGCCCCGGTCCAAAATCGGCGATCTGGCGGCAGAGTTCGGATCCGATAGACCCACCGGCGCCAGTGACGAGTATGACCTTGCCGTTCACCAGGCGAACGACGTCCTCCAGATTGGTGGTGATTTCCGGCCTGCCCAGGAGGTCACCCAACTCTATTGCCTTCGGTTCAAGAATGGAGTGGCTCGTCAACAGGGAGGTTTCAGTAAAATCGGGAATACGCGAAGCGCGCACATCGAGCCGGGAAGCCTCTTCCACGATCTCCGCCAGATGCTGCCGATTGGGGAGAGAGCCGGTTACAATCAGTTCGGTTATCTTGATGCCCTTCTTGCCAAATCGCTGAACGATCTGCTCAAGCCTATCCAGGCCGCCCAGTACCTTGACACCCTGGACAATGCGGGACTGGCTGAGAACGACATCGTCGAGAATGCCGACCACATGGAAGTTGCTCGTAGCCCTTCTGCTGGCGCGGATGAAGCTCTCGGCATTGTCGGAGAGACCATAGAGCAGGACGTTGCGCATGCTTCGTTCCTGCACGCCGCTGGGACCGGGGGGAAGAAGGAACGAGCGCTCCATAAAGAGCCGATAGGACAAGCGCGTGAACGACAAGCCGGCGATCAGGTAGAGCAGGGTCAGCACCGGAACCGAGCGAGGAACGTTAGCTCCCCGGGAGAGGAGGAACGCCGAAACCGTATAAGCCATCACGGCGGAAAGACTGACCTTCAGGATGGTTACGAGATTCGGGATCGAAACATAGCGCCAAGTTCCCTTCTGCATGGAAAACACCCATGAGAACACGACAAAGAAGGCGACAAAGGCCGCTGTTTTCTGGGAAAGCGCGGGTACGGCTAAAGTCAGCCTTTCACCGAAGATTGTAAAGTATGCGAGAACGAATGCAAAAGCTGCCGTCATAATGTCAAGTACGGAAGCGCTCACTCTCCAAAAACGCGCATCTCCCAAGAATTCTTTAATCTTCATTCTACTACGATCCTCGCACCGAAGCCCTTGTAATCCTTCCCTTCCGTTGTTTCAATATCAATATAAACACCTCGTATCGCAGATGAAATAAGCCATCCCCTGCTTCCGGTCCTACGGAGCGAACGTTATACGTTCGGAAAAGCTGACATTGCGAATCCTGAATATCTTATCATCGCCGGACCGTAATTTGGACGAAAGACGAGCTTGACTGAATGTGTACCCGGTCGGAACTGGTTGTGAATACTGTCGCCCTCGCCGGTGATCAGTCCTCCGATATGAACCCAGTTCTGCTGGGGCCCGACACCCTTTTTGTTGGCTCCGGCATACCGATAGGTGCCAGGGCCGGATTCAGGCACCTTACCGGCCGCATCGAAAGTCTGCATGCCAAAGTAAATGACCGAATCTTGAGGCGAACCATCGCTCTTCGGTAGAACGCGAATATCCGCACCGAGCTTATACGTCCTCCCCGTATAAACGACGAAGGTTTCCTGAGAGAAAAGGTTGGCCGGCCCCTTGATCTCAAGTGTCGAAGCATCCGCCGTCGGGTAGTCGCCGGGGAGCCAATCTATGCCGATCCACTTGAATTGCAGGCCGGCAACCAGACAAAAGCCTAGTATGGCGAGAATCCAAACAAAAATCCGGGAGTAGTATCTGGTGAAGCCCATAAAGCCGTACTCACGGCTGAGGGCGGCATTCGTTACAATAATCCTCGACGGCACAGCATGAACTTCCTTACCGGAATGCCCACGGTCCATCTACTACATGCCGCTCTGGGATCTGTACAATCACTTCTGTCCCGGCATGAGAGACCATACCGCCGGCACTACGGCCGAGGCGAGCGCTACCTTGATGAGATCGGGGACGATAAACGGCACCACACCGAAATGCCAGGCCTTGCCAGCACCAATCAGCGCGGCCAACCAGCCGAACCCCATCGCCATCATCACGACTTCCGCAGCAAGCACCACCGCGAAAAACCTGACGAGGCTACGATCCCAACCGCGGTCGGCAGCCCAGCCGACGATTGCCGCCATCACCACGAATCCAGCCAGATAGCCGCCGGTCGTCCCAAGCATGTAGGCGATGCCTATGCCCTTTTCCGGCGTCGCTTGAAAGACCGGGAAGCCCATGGCGCCCTCCGCCATATAAAGCAGGAGCGTCGCGACGCCTAGGCGCATGCCGAAAGCCGCCGGAATGAGGAACACAACAAGCGTCTGCAACGACATGTCGACCGGTCCGAGCACGACCCTGGTCTTCGCCGACAGTGTCAGCAACAATGTCCCGCCAATGGCCAGAAGAAGCTGTGTCGCCAACCGGAGCGCACGGTCCTGAGGCAAGGCGAGAGACACCAACGGGCGCATGATTGTTGCAACAGCCATGATCTTCTCCATTTCCGTTTAACGCCGACGCAGTGATCTCGGCCTGCGTTTCCCTATATGGACTTCCGTGCTAAGCGGCAATCGGTTTTGCCTATTTGATCACAGAGCTTCGCGAGCAACCAGCCATGGCGCTCAAATTCGACCCTCGTTTCGTGCCGGCCCACGGCGAGGCCGTTCAGGTCGCGCCGAATGTCGTGCGCATTACCGCGAACAATCCGAGCCCGTTCACGTTCCACGGCACCAACAGCTATGTGGTCGGCAGCGAAACGCTGGCGGTCATCGACCCCGGCCCCAACGATGCGGCGCATCTGCAAGCGCTTTTCAAAGCCATTGCCGGCCGTCCGGTCAGCCACATCTTCGTCAGCCATACGCATAGGGACCACTCGCCATTGGCGGCCCGGTTGAAAGCGGAAACCGGTGCACCCGTGCTGGCCGAAGGCCCGCATCGTCCGGCGCGACCACTGCGCATCGGCGAAATCAACCCGCTCGACGCCAGCGCCGACATCGATTTCGCCCCCGATATAGCGTTGCCGGACGATACAGTCATCGACGGCGACGGCTGGCGCATCCGCACGGTTCTGACGCCCGGACACACCGCAAACCACGCCGCCTTCGCGCTGGAAGGCACCGGCATCCTGTTTTCGGCCGACCACGTCATGGCATGGTCGACGACGATCGTGGCCCCGCCCGATGGCGCCATGGTGGACTACATGCAGTCGCTCGACAGGCTGACGGAGCGCGGCGACCGGCTGCTGCTGCCCGGTCACGGCGGGCCGGTGACGAAACCCGGCACTTTCATGCGCGGGCTCAAAGCCCATCGCAAGATGCGCGAGCGCGCCATACTGGAACGCCTCGCGGCGGGCGACCGCACGGTCAAGGCCATCGTCGCGGCGATCTATCGCGAAACCGACCCACGCCTTCACAGCGCTGCAGGCCTGTCCGTCCTTGCCCATCTGGAAGATCTCGTCGCACGCGGCCTCGTCGACGCGGAGGGCGACGTGGCTCTCGACGGCATTTTCCGCCCCGCCTCGTAACCAGGCTATTCGGCAGCCGCCGTACCCTCCTGCACGGCGATCTCCTGATCCAGTTCCGCCAGGAAGGCGACGATCCGAGCCGCGTCGTCGCCGAGATCGTGACGGCCGTAGCGCGAGGCGGAGCGCATGTCGACGAGGGTCATATCGCCGTCGTCCCTCACGCGGATTGCGACATCGGCGGGAAGCTCGAGGGCGAAGCTTTTCGCTACCGCATCGATCGTCACCTCGCTCTGCCCATCGCCGGCAGGAAGAGGCAGGACAAGTTTCCAGCCCTGACGCTTCATCACGGCATCGACCGCATCGACAACGTCATCGAGAGGCAGGTTGTAGCTGCGTCCCGTCACCAGCGGGTAGTTTTGCGTCTGCAACCGCTGTTCGCCGGGTGTGGGCGGTGTCAGCACGTTCATGTCCCTCGTCCGTGCCACCGCGGTGCCAAGAACGGGAGGGTCTTCGAGATCGGTCGAAATATCGCGCAATGGCGGCGTGCCGGTTATCCGGTAGGCGACAACGCCATACGGCACTAAAACCAGCACGGCCATCAGCGCGCCGACGGTGAGGTCATGGCCGCCGCGGTCACCGAAATTCCACAGTCTCGAAAAAGCAAATCCGGCGAAAAGCAGCGCCAGCGCCGCCAGAAGGGCGACGATGCCCAGCACCCACAGGAAAACCGTGGTCTCCACCAGTTCATAGTGATGGCCAACCCATACTGTCGCCAGAAGTACGGCCGAAAACACGCCGGTTCGCCGCGACCAGCCAGCCGCTTTCGACGTTTGCCGCTCAGGATACTCGTTCATCATATGCCGTACAGTCGCGCCCGCCATCCCAGATGGCTTAGAACATGCGGATCGAAGCCGCAACGGCGACATTTCCAGTAATCAGGCGACTAACGGTCATTGAAGGTAACCATCCAAACTACCGAATATTTTCAGCACTTTTCTCCAGATCAGAACCGGCCAACCGATATACCAGGCCGAAATTCCTGTAACGCTTTTCTAAAAGACATTATAAATCTCTCGCTCGAAGAGCGGCAACTTGCCCGTCGGAGAAATTCTCAAATATTCGATAGTTGACAACGGGTCGAAAACTTCCTTAATCGCGTTGCCGGGGACTGGGGCTATCATAGCATGAATTACCAAAGCGATACCACATCAACACTTGCTGACGAAGAAGACCACGAAGTTTCGCTACGCGAGATCCTTTATCGACTGTGGCGCCAACGAGGCACGCTCGTCACCCTGCCATTGCTTGCCTTGTGTCTGGCAGCGGTGATAGTCGGTTTTAAGAGTTGGAGCACGCAAAACCCGGTCGTCTACTACGTCGCGCTGTCCAACATCGACAAGGGGCACTATCCGAACGGTGCGGAATTCTCGCCGCAGGATTTGCTTGCCCCGGACGTGCTCGCCGAGCTAAGGCAACGCTTCAAGCTGGGGCCGAATATCAATCCGCGTCACTACATACAGGTGGGCTACGACAATCCGCTAACGGATTCCGTCACTCGAAAGTATCACGACAAGCTTTCCGCCAAGACTCTCACATAAGCCGATATCGATTCGATCAATGAAACCTACAAAGCCGAATTGACGGCCATAATGAGCACCGGGCTGCGTATTGACGTAAACTATATCGCCCTTGGCGTGAGTTCGGCGACAGGCATCGCAATAGCGAAGGCGCTGCCGCAAATCTGGAGTAAAGTCTATTCCGAAAAATACCGGGTATTTTTAGACACGAAGCTTGTCCAGGCCGCGATCACCGCTAAAGACGAAAAGCTGGCTGATGCTGCCAGCATTCTTGTCGTTGATGCCCGCCTGAGCAACATCGTCTCAGGCTTGAATATTATCGGAGGGGATAACCGCCTCGCCACGCTGGCAACGGACGACGGATTGTCGGCGGAGGAACTCAAGCAAGAAGTGAAGCGTTTCCAGACCGTCTATTTCAGGCCGCTTTTTGCCACCGGCTTCTCCGATAGCGACCCCGCCTCCCAAGCATATCTGCGGGATAGACGGCTGGATATAGCGGATCTCGAACGCAGGGCTGCTGGAATAGACCATAGCCTCGCCGAATTACGCGATTACCAGGCGACGATGGATAGTCCGGCGACACCCTTGAATGCAGCCGCCCAACCCGGCAACGATTCGGTCCAAATCGGAAGGGGAGCACTTGGCCAGATCATCGGTTTGGCCAAGACAGTTTCGTTTTCGAGATATGTTACCAAGCTGTTGGATCAGCGGCAGAGTCTGGTCGACGATATGTCGTCCTTGCACAAGCAGATCGACCTGGTGACATCGGCAGACAATATCTCGGATCGCGCGGCTTTTCGCCAGCAGGCTTCCGGCGCCTTGCAAACGCTCACGAAACACTACCAGGACTTGCTCGCAAAAGCACGTGAACGCACTATAGAGCAAAGCTCTCAATTCTATAGAGAGTTGGCCTCACCGGCGATCGTGGGATCTTTGCTCACATCTCGTGCAGCCATTTTGCTCGCCCTCGCCTTTCTTGCCGGTCTGTTCCTGGCTGTTGTCTACGCGCTTGTGAACCCCTTGATCGCGGGGCCCGCAATCAACCTACGCCAAGGCCGCATCTCCTTTAACGCCGAAGCTATGCGGATTCCGGAATTGAAAGAGGGTTAGCGAAACTAATTTGGCATACGGGTTTCAATCGATATCGGTCGAAATCGAATGTCAAATTCAAGAATCCGGCCGTCCGACCGGACGACAGCCTTGGCGCGATCGGCAATCTGCATGTAGCCGTCTGGATCGACATGGGGCACATTGTCGGCAGCGACCAATCTTCGCCGTCGAACTGCTTCACGTCGCCGCCGCCATGATAGCCGCGCGCCGTATACTGGCCCCGCATCTCCAGCCGACCGAACGACGCCGCCACAATCCGGCCACTGTCGGCGTAAAACGTGGTTTCAACGGGCGTGGGAGGCGAATGGAAGAGGTTTCGCATGGAAGCGCGGATCGATGACCAAGCTCTTGAGAGCACACTTGCCGAAAGCCTGACCGAACTGGTTCCGGAAAACCGGAGCGTCTCCGAAGCCGAATTCGTCGGAGTCGTCGATGGTGCCCTCGAATCGGTCGGTGGCAGATTGCTATTCAAGATGCGCATCGAAAACGAAGGACAGGATCAGCATGTCGCCGCCGCCAGCGTCGGTGACGGCGGCAACCGCCAGTTCCTGCTGCTGACGCTGCCCGTCGCCGGCGGCGCGCTGAAGGTCGAAACCATATCGAAAAGCGCAAATCCGGTCGCCGGCATCGCGGCTGCATACGCGGGACTGATGGACGTGTTCCAGGCCGCAGCGTGATCGCCGACGCGAAGAATCAGGTCCCCGAATTGCCGGAAGCGACAGTCGTGCCGTCCGAGCCCTCGGCCTGCACGTCCGACAATTTTACAAAGGAATAGCCTTTCGCCTTGAGGTCGAGGATGCCTTTGACCACGCCGGCGCCAGCCGCGTGCGTCGGCTGGTTGATATGAGCGATCACGACGTCGCCGTCCCTGGCGGCAGCGATCCTTTTTTCTGACGCCCTCGCGCCAAGCAGGGAGCCGCCGTCGCCATTGACCGAATAGCCGGCGATCCTGAAACCCAGCCCCCGAATCTGCGCAATAGCGGAGCGGCTGTAACGAGCCGTCGAGCCCCGGAACCAGCGCGGTTCGATGCCGGCCGCGCGGATGGCGGCGGCGCCACCCTCCACTTCTTTCGCTACGGCCTGCGGCGATCCGGCGGCGGCAATGCCGTATATCTTCATGGCACGGTCGACCGCCGGAACATGCATGGCGCCGTGATTCTGGATTTCGAACAGGTCCGGGTGCGCTTTCAGTTCGGCCAGCACCGGCTGGTTGTGCTTCAGCCAGCGCCCGGTGACGAAAATCGTCGCGGGCAGCCTGTTCTCGATCAGCATGGAAAGGATGCGCGTGTCGGTCTTGCCCATGCACGCATCGAAGGTCAGCGCGACACGCGGGCCGGCCGCACCACCCGGCGCGATATGTAGGCCGGGCTCGACGATATCCGGTTGTTTCGCAGCCGCTATGCTGGCGCACAGCAGGACGGAGGCAAAAACGCTGGCGAACAGGCGCATGGCTACCCTCGAACGATTCCGCATATGGCTGTGATCGCGGAAAGCGGCGAACTTGCGGCACGCCGCCAGGAGGATCATCAACCGATTCCGGAAGGCGCTGTAACCTGCTGTTTTCTGTAGGCTTCCTCTCGTCTCACTTCTTCACCGCCGCCTGCGCCGCCGCCAGCCGCGCGATAGGCACGCGATAAGGGGAGCAGGAAACATAGTCGAGGCCGACACTCTCGCAGAAATGGATCGAGGCCGGGTCGCCGCCATGCTCGCCGCAAATGCCGAGTTTTATGGCCGAGCGGGTTTTCCTGCCCTTTTCGGCTGCAATGCGCACCAGCTCGCCGACACCATCAACGTCGATCGACACGAACGGGTCCTGCTCGACGATGCCTTTCTGCCGGTATGTCTCCAGAAACGAGGCGGCATCGTCGCGCGAAATGCCGAACGTGGTCTGGGTCAGATCGTTGGTGCCAAAGGAAAAGAATTCGGCCGCGCCCGCAATGACGTCGGCGCGGATGGCAGCACGCGGCAGTTCGATCATCGTGCCGACGAGATAGTCGATATGCGTGCCGGTTTCCTCCATCACGCTTTTGGCCACGGCATCGATGCGCGCCTTGACGTAATCGAATTCCTTTTCGATGCCGACCAGCGGCACCATGATTTCCGGCACGACCAGTGCGCCGGCCTTGCGGCCCGCTTCGACGGCGGCCTCGAAAATGGCACGCGCCTGCATCTCGGCGATCTCGGGATAGGAGACGGCCAGGCGGCAGCCGCGATGGCCGAGCATCGGGTTCGATTCATGCAGCGCATCGGTCCGCTGGCGCAGCTTTTCCGCCGGAACGTTCATGGCGCTCGCCACCTCCGCCACTTCCGCGTCGGTCTTCGGCAGGAATTCGTGCAGCGGCGGGTCGAGCAGGCGAATGGTCACCGGCAGGCCCGCCATGATCTCGAACAGTTCGAGGAAGTCGGAGCGCTGCATCGGCAACAGCTTGGCAAGCGCCTTGCGCCGCCCGTCCTCGGTATCGGCCAGGATCATCTCGCGCATGGCGACGATGCGATCGCCTTCGAAGAACATGTGCTCGGTGCGACAAAGCCCGATACCCTCGGCACCGAAGGAGCGTGCCATGCGCGCGTCCGCCGGCGTTTCGGCATTGGTGCGCACCTTCATGCGGCGCGCGGCATCCGCCCATTCCATGATCGAGGCGAAATCGCCCGACAATTCGGGCTGAAGCATCGGCACCGCGCCTTTCAGCACCTGGCCGTTGCCACCGTCGATGGTAACGACATCGCCCTTGTTGAGGGTTATGCCGCGAGCCGTCATCGTACCGGCCTTGTAGTCGACCCGCAGCGACCCGGCGCCCGACACGCAGGGCTTGCCCATGCCGCGCGCCACCACGGCGGCGTGGCTGGTCATGCCGCCGCGCGTTGTCAGGATGCCTTCGGCGGCATGCATGCCGTGAATGTCTTCGGGGCTGGTTTCGATGCGAACGAGGATGGCCTTGCGGCCCTGCTTGGCAAGGTCCTCCGCTTCGTCGGAAGAAAACACGATCTCGCCGGTGGCAGCGCCCGGCGACGCCGGCAGGCCCATGCCGATGACGTCGCGCGCCGCTTTCGGATCGATGGTCGGATGCAGCAACTGGTCGAGCGAGGCAGGATCGATGCGGGCGACGGCTTCGGCCTGCGTGATCAGCCCGTCCTGCACCATCTCGACGGCGACCTTCAACGCCGCCTTGGCGGTGCGCTTGCCCGAGCGTGTCTGCAGCATCCACAGCTTGCCGCGCTCGATGGTGAATTCGAGATCCTGCATGTCGCGGTAATGCTGTTCGAGCTTGTCCGAAATCGCCACGAAGCTGGCAAAAGCGTCGGGCATCAGCTTTTGCAGGGACGGCTTGTCGGAGCCCGCGGCGATGCGGGCCGCCTCGGTGATGTTCTGCGGCGTGCGGATGCCGGCGACCACGTCCTCGCCCTGCGCGTTGACGAGGAACTCGCCATAGAGGTGTTTTTCGCCGGTCGACGGGTTGCGGGTGAAGGCAACGCCGGTGGCCGATGTCTCGCCCATATTGCCGAACACCATGGCCTGTACGTTGACGGCGGTACCCCAGCTTTCAGGGATATCGTGGAGGCGGCGATAGGTGATGGCGCGCTGATTCATCCAGCTCGAAAACACCGCGCCGATCGCCCCCCAAAGCTGCTCGCGCGGCGACTGCGGGAAGGGCTTGCCCAGTTCTTCCTCGATTTTGGCCTTATAGAGCGCGATGACCTCCTGCCATTCGGCAGCAGTCAGTTCGGTATCGAGTTCCCGGCCAAGCGACGCCTTCTGGTCCTCCAGGATTTCCTCGAACACGTCATGGTCCAGCCCCATGACAACGTTGGAATACATCTGGATGAAGCGGCGGTAGCTATCATAGGCAAAGCGCTCGTCGCCGGAATCGGCTGCGAGAGCCGTCACCGTCTCGTCGTTCAGGCCGAGATTGAGAACCGTGTCCATCATGCCCGGCATCGAGGCGCGGGCGCCCGAGCGTACGGAAACCAAAAGCAGTTTTTGCGGATCGCCGAAACGGCGGCCGGTGAGCTTGGCTATATGATCGAGAGCGGCCTCGACCTCGGCGTCGAAAGAAGCCGGGAATGCCTGCCCATCGGCATAAAACCGGTTGCACATCTCGGTGGTGATGGTGAAACCCGGCGGCACCGGCAAGCCGAGACTGCACATTTCGGCGAGGTTGGCGCCCTTGCCGCCCAGCAGATTCCTGTCGGTCGCTCGCCCTTCGGCTGCTCCGTCGCCGAAGGTGTAAATCCATTTGGTCATGCATGCTCTCCAGGGTTCGGAGATGAAAAAAGACTGGCGACGCCGAAAGTTCCCGCCGCATGGCTAAAGTCGGGACCGGTTAATTCGGCCTGACCCTGGATGCGATATGATGCTGCAATGCGAAAGGCAAGGCCGGGATGGGAGGCCGCGCCGCTACAATCGATTAAGAAAAAACGACGGTAAAAAGACTTGCCTGCCTATGGGTTTAGTTTTAGAACATAAAGAGAACAAGAGGCTGGATATGCGACAGACGGGCAAGCTGGACTATCTTGAAATGCCGGCTACGGGCGGCACACTGGACCGGGTGAAGGCCTTTTATAGCGCCGCCTTCTCGTGGTCCTTCACCGACTATGGCCCGACCTATTCGGCCTTCGACGAGGGCCTTGAGGGCGGATTCCAGACCGACGGCGGGGAGGCTTCGGCAAAGCCGCTGCCGGTGCTCTATTCGGAAAACCTGGAGGAAAGCCTGAAGGCCGTGGAAAGTGCCGGCGGCACGATCGCGCGACCGATCTTTTCGTTCCCGGGCGGCCGCCGCTTCCATTTCATCGATCCCGCTGGCAACGAACTGGCCGTCTGGGGCGAGTAATGGGCCGGCAACCGCCGAAGTCGCACAACCGGCGGGCAGAGCGGGATTTTGCCGAACGATAATTGAACGGACGACGGCGAAAAACTGACCGGAAGGCAAGCCTAACCGGATTGTGCTTTTTATCGGTCCTGCCTATAAGGCCGCTCGTATCGGTTCAGGCTACCGGCCTGTTGGGGCGTCGCCAAGCGGTAAGGCAACGGTTTTTGGTACCGTCATTCCCAGGTTCGAATCCTGGCGCCCCAGCCATCTTCAGAACACCTCGAATGTAGTGAGCTGCAGCCGGATGCGACCGCAACAAGCTGTGTCGCCGGCGCTTGCTCGCCGGGTTTCGGAGAGCTATTGAAAGTTTGTCTCAATTCGGCCGAAGCTTTTGAGTCCGTAGCGTCGATGTAGGTTGCCGGCCGCGAGCTTTTCTCCGCAAAGGCAGCCGATGATCCCGCTATGCATACCTAATCTGTCAGGCAATGAAGGCGAATATCTCGCCGAATGTGTCACCTCCACCTACGTTTCGAGCGTCGGGCCATTCGTCACGCGCTTCGAATCGATGGTCGCCGAGGCTGCGGGCACGGCAAAGGCCGTTGCAACCTCCGCCGGCACGACAGCGCTTCACGCCGCTCTTCTTACCGTAGGCGTGCGTGCGGGCGATCTTGTCGTCTGTCCGACGCTGACCTTCATCGCCTCGGCCAACGCGATTTCCCATTGCGGCGCGACCCCGTGGCTCTTCGATATCGACGCCCGAAGCTGGACGCTCGATCCGCGTCTGCTTGCCGAGGCCCTGTCCCGGGATACGCGCATTCAGGACGGCGAGCGCATCCATGTACCGACGGGAAGAAGAGTATCGGCGATCCTGCCCGTTTTCACCCTCGGCATCCCGGCGGATATGGATGAGATTTTGAGCATCGCGCGGGATGCGAACCTTCCCGTGGTGGTCGACGGGGCCGCCGCGATCGGCGCCTTCTATAAAGGAAAGCCGTCCGGCGCCCTTGGCGCGGAACTGACCATGTATTCGTTCAACGGCAACAAGACCGCTACCGCCGGCGGCGGCGGAGCGATCGCCGGAAACGACCTTGCCCTTGTCGATGCCTTTCGCCATCTGACAACCACGGCACGCGTAGGGGCCGACTATGACCACGATATCGTGGGCTACAATTATCGCATGACGAACCTGCAGGCT
Source organism: Mesorhizobium sp. (assembly GCA_049647745.1). Lineage (GTDB taxonomy): Bacteria > Pseudomonadota > Alphaproteobacteria > Rhizobiales > Rhizobiaceae > Mesorhizobium. Next base: position 12,754 of record JBARYG010000092.1, on the reverse strand, counting down.
GCGGTCGGCTGCGCGCAAATGGAGCAACTGCCGACCTTTATCGCCGCCAAGCGCCGGATCTCCCGGCAATATGACGACGCTTTCAGGAACAACGACGGCTTCGGTCGCTTTCCCGAGCCCGAATGGGCGCAAAGCGCGGCCTGGTTCTCGGGTTTCGTCTTCGATACCGAGGACGGCGACAAACGGAGCCCGAGCATTCGCGCCCATCTTCGCGAGAAGGGCATCGACGCAAGGCCTTTCTGGAAGCCCATGCACCTCCAGGCACCCTATCTCGATGCTCCGCGAACCGCCGCCCCGGTCAGCGACCGCCTCTGGAGCCGGGTCGTCACCCTGCCCTGCTCGTCTCACCTGACCGAAGCGGACCAGGGCAAGGTGATCGACGCGGTGCAGGAGTGGACGCGTAACAATTAAGGGTGTCGGAGGCTCTCACACCCCGTCGTAGAATCGTTTGGCAAGGAGCCGCGCGTCGAGCTCGGCCGAAGCGAGGGTCGCCGCAATCTTTTCCGCAGCATGACCGTCGCCGTAGGGATTGATCATATCCGCCAACCCGGCACGGAACGCCGGATCAAGGGCACGCCGGAGCCCCGCGAAAATCGCTTCGGCGTCGGCCGCCACGTCGATAACGTTGCGTGCGCGGGTACGGCCTTGCTGACGGTCACCGATATTGACGACCGGAATCTTGAATGCCGGGCTTTCGATCAGGCCGCTTGAGGAATTGCCAGCCATGGCCGCGCATTCGCGCAGCATTGCGAGGTAATTCAGCGCGCCGAAACTCTCCACCAGCCAGCTTTGCGGTCTTTCCTTCAGGAAGCCGGCGATCTCCCGTCGAACAAGGTCTGCACCGGCATCGGCGTTCGGGGCGGTGAACACGACCGGAACGTCGATCCTGTGCAGGGCATCCAGCACCGCCCGTATCTGCCTTGAGGCGTCTTCCAGCTGCCTTGTCACCGGGTGAAACGTAACGAGCAATGGCGGCCGATCGAGGGGAATTGAAAAGCGCCGGGAAAGTTCGGCACGGTCGGGCAAGGTTTCCAGCCTGATGTTATCGAGCCCGGGCGCGCCGGCGACGGTGATGCGCCAAGGCTCCTCGCCCATACGCAAAAGCCGTGCGGCATAGTCTTCCGTTGCCGGAAAGTGCAGGTGCGCCATCTTGGTGATCGCGTGGCGAAAGACTTCATCGATCGCGCCGAACGAAACCTCTCCCCCGTGGATATGCGCGATCGGAATGTTGAACGGAACCGCTGCCGCCGCGATGGCGAACATTTCGAACCTGTCGCCGGCGACCAGCAGCAGGTCGGGCCGCTTCGTGGAAAAGAGAGCCGCGGTTCCAGACAAGGCCGCTCCCATGGCGGAAGCCATGGCCGATTGTGTATCATCGGTTTCGGGAAGCTGGATTTTAGCCGCAATCGGCCGATTTTCGGCTTCGATCTCGGCGACGGTTTCGCCCGATTTGCGGGACAGATGCGCACCACTGACAAGCAGTTCGTAACGCAAACCCGGTGTTGCAACGATGCGATCCAGAACCTGACGGTATATGCCGAAATCCGATCTACCCACTGTCGCGACGAGAATGGTGCGCAAAAAATCGTCCTTCTGTGAAAACTCTTTGTCCGCGCTTCTTCGCTTCGCGCCAATAGGTGAACAGACGTGAACAGGAACGCCAGGCAGAACGGCTGAATCTCCCTTTCATCGTGCCTTCGCAAGCGCAGAAAACACGTAACGCATAACGAGGCTCTGGTTCAACTGCATAGCGTAATTCCAAGTGATGGCTGCGCGCGAACGTCGGCGGGCCGACCGTGTGGGCGGCATTGAACTGTGCGCTTCAAGCTTGCTAATTCAATGCGAAGCGGATTAACGTGGAAGGGTTACCATGGCTGCCGGACACGCCACGAAAGCCAGCCCATTGCAAACCGTAACCGCTGGCCCAGCCTGTCCATGTCAACATTCGTCATCGCCGAAATAGGCGTCAATCACAACGGCAGGCTCGATCTGGCGCTTCAACTGGTCGAGGCGGCAGCGGCGGCCGGCGCGCAAGCCGCGAAATTCCAGACCTTCCGGGCCGACGCGATAACGGTACGCAACACCGACACGGTAGCCTATCAAAAGGCCGCAGTGGGCGCCAACGACCAGCACGCCATGCTGAAAGCGCTGGAACTCAGCCCCGAGGAACATCGGTTGGTGGCCAAACGCTGCGCGGACCTCGGTATCGAGTTCATGTCGACGGCGTTCGACAAAGAATCGCTCGATCTTCTTTGCGATATAGGCATCAGGCGTATCAAGGTGCCTTCGGGTGAAGTTACCAACACGCCCTATCTTCAGGATTGCGCGCGGCGCGGTTTGCCGATCATCCTGTCAACCGGGATGGCCAATCTCGAAGAAGTACGAGACGCGGTCGCGACGCTTCAGGAAGCCATGGTCGAGGCTCGCCATCCCGATCCGGCAGGACTGCCGCCGCTGACCGTTCTCCATTGCACCAGTGCCTACCCGACCGGTTATGCGGATGTGAACCTGAACGCGATGGCGACGATCGCTAGGGAAATCGGCGTTCCGATCGGCTATTCGGATCATACCGAAGGCGTGTTCGTAGCTCCGGTCGCGGTCGCGCTCGGCGCCAGGATAATCGAGAAGCACATTACGCTGGACCGAACGATGCCCGGACCGGACCATGCGGCATCGATCGAGCCGGACGAACTGCGCGCCATGATGCAGGCGATTGCCGATGTCGAACGCGTGATGGGCGATGGCGTGAAAATAGCACAGGATTCGGAACTGGAAGCCCGCGCGCTGGTCAGACGGGGACTGAAGGCGGCGCGCGACATTGCGCCCGGCACAACGCTTGCAGCCGCCGACATCGCCATTCTGAGGCCGGCTACCGGCATCGCGCCGGTCCACTACCGGACCACGCTGGGTAAACGGTTGAATAAAGCGCTTGCAGCCGGCAATCCGATCGAATTCGACGATCTCGGTTGACCGATACTTGCCGCGCTACGGAGCAGGTGACGACTTCAAGGGCACATTTATGCAATACGCCAACCTGCGCAGTGACGAGATCGAAGCTTGAACAAAAGGATCATCGCCTTCGACGCTAGCAGCCTGTGCGAAACCTTCCGCAATGCAGGCCGTCGGGACAGGGCGCAGAATGGCCTGGCTATTGCCCTCGTAGACGGAACGAACGGATGAAGGCGCGCGTCCTTTGCTTCGGTGCCGGAGGCCACGCCAGCGTGGTCATCGACATGATGCATTTGCTTGCGGAGAAGGGCGAACTGGAAATCGTCGGGCTTGTGGCCGCCGAAAGCGATGCCGATGTGCTCGGCGTGCCTGTTCTCGGCACGGACGCCGCCTTGGCCGACATCATCGCCGGGAATTCGGCGACCCATTTCATCGTTGCGACCGGCAGTACTCGTGGTGGCGGCACGGTGCGGCCTCGCCTTTTCGCGGCGGGCCTTTCGGCCGGGCTTTTGCCTTTCACGGCCATCCACCCCGCAGCAAGCGTGGCGCGCTCGGCCACAATCGGCCCTGGCGCCACCATAATGGCAGGCGCCGTGGTGCAGGCACGCGCGCAGGTTGGAGCCAACGCGATCGTCAACACGCGCGCAAGCGTCGATCACGACAGCCAGTTGGGAGACCACGCCCACATCGCCCCCGGCGCCACCTGCTCGGGCGGCGTCCGCATCGGCGACAACGCCCATGTCGGAGCCGGTGCCGTCATCATCGAGAACATCGACATCGGGAAAGCAGCGACGATCGGCGCGGGCGCCGTCGTCATATCGGATTGTCCGGCCGGAACGACAGTCACCGGCATCCCGGCACGGCCCAGACCGGCCAGCGGCCCGGATCAGGCCGACCGGAGCCGCTGATTCAGGTTGATGGAAGCAGGCGCGGCCAGCGGCGGCTCACGCTTTAGCGACCCGGCTGCGGATAATTAATCTCGTAATTGCAGAAGAAATTCCGATTTCTTTCATAATCGGCGTAGAGGCCCTTTTCGAGAGCATCAAGCAGTTCTCCGATCCCGTCACCAACGGTCCGGCTCGGCTCAAAGAAAATTCTCTCCCTTACACGACGGAAGTCGACCTTATAATTTCTTCTGTCAACGCCGCCCTCGACTACTTTTACTTTGGATCCGGGGATACGCTTACAGAGCTCATCGACAACCATCTGCTTTGTAAAATTATTTTCGTCGCCCCCCATATTAAAGACGGCGAAATCGACGGCGCTACGCGGCGCCTCCAGCACCCTGGCGATCCCGCGGGCAAAATCCTGCACATGGCAATAGGGGCGCCAGGTGTCGGCATCATAGACAACGAGTTCCTCGCCCGCCCACAGATTGCGTGTAAACTCATTGATCGTAAGGTCGAAGCGCATACGGGACGAGACACCGAAGGCGGTCGCAAAGCGCAACGCCGTACCGACGTAATCGACCGTCCCCTTGCCAGCCAGAAGCTGGCGCTCCATGGCCACCTTCGATTTTGCGTAGAGCGAAAGCGGCTTGAGTTCAAAGTCTTCGTCGGCGACCGCATTTGCCGGGATTTCACCGTAATTGGAGCAGGTGGAGATGAATAATACTTTGTTGAGCCCACGACCATTCAGGCTGTTGACGAGGTTCGACACCCCCTCATCATTTATGAGGCCGGATTCGGAAGGGTACTTCTTGGTGATGAGGTCACCGACAAGCCCGCCCAAAACAACCACATCGGTCACGGCGTCGAGCGCCGTTTCAACGGCGTTGCCATCGGCAAAATCCGCTCGTTGGAATTCGTAGTTGGGATTTCCCACGAACGGCGCCACACAGCGGTCATTCTCGTAGAGAAGCAGGTCGAGGCACCTCACAGAATAGCCTCTTTCCAGCAGGAACTGGGTGAGCGGCGTCCCGATGTAGCCTGCTCCCCCTACCAGCAGAACCTTTCGCCGCTCCAGTTTCCGAGGCTGGAGCACGTCACGCTTGAGCCGTTGCCCCTCGGCAAAAATCGCTTCACGAAAATCCGCGTCTACGTCGCGGTTATCTACGAACGCATTAACCTTGAGCCAAGCGTCATAATATTCACTCATAATATCCTGCGTCTCCTTCCATCCGATGAAACTGCCCGGCAAGACAAGAACGTCATCGCCGATCTACGGCCCGGCCGAGGTGGCCCCAAACTCAATCGACTACCCCGCCCTGCGCCCCGCGAAGAAAAACGCTATCGCAGGCAGGAATTTTTCCTGAACCATCAACGCGTCCATATCTCGTAGATAGTGAGCGAGTTTATGATTAGTATCGTCGTCGAACCGCAGCCCGCCGATTATTTCATGGAAAAACCCATATGTATCCTGAAGTATCAGCTCATCGAATTCACGGCGAAGCATCGAAACCATTTCAGAATAACCTGATTCATTATCATTCGGGCTTTGCTTCTTCTCTCCGCCCTCGCCCTCATAGCGAAGATCCGAAAATATCTTCGCAACTTCACGGGAAAGAACAATTCCGTCTGATGGCACAACTGCTTCATCGTAATACCCACCGCCAACAGAAAGCAGCGTTCGAAGTAAATGAAATAATGCCGCGTGCCCTTTTGTTACCCTGTCACGGGTAGGCTCATGCGCGATAAGGAGACCTCCTGCTCTCAGCAACTCGCGGGAGCGGCGACCGACGGCTTGCTGATCGGGAAAATGGTGAAGTGCCCCTACGAAAACGATGGCATCGAAGCTGTCTGGTTCAAAGCTCTCGCCAGCGAGGAAGTCACCTACGATATACGACAGTCCTCCCCTTTCTGCCTTCCACGGGTCTTCGTCAGCGAAGCGTCGTGCCACTTCGATCGCAGCAGGCGATAGATCTATCCCTGTGACGTCATAGCCAAGTCTGGCGAGTTCCAGAGATATGTGCCCCGGGCCGCAGCCGACCTCCAGCACACGCGCTTTGTCGCCGGCGAATTGTCGAATCGCCTGGCCGATGCGCTCGGCTATCCGTCCAAAATTCAACTGAGCGAATACAGGATCGCGCCAAACATTATTGTAAAACCACTCGCACTTGGCAGCGCGCCTCAAATCGGGAATGTGCCCGTTACGAATTCGCTCGTTGATCTGACTATCGAAAGCTTCAGCTTCGAGATGAAGCACGTCGCTGTCACTTTCTGAGGAATTCGACATCGATGGCCCATCCCGAATTAAACGGCGGCAGTCTAGGAATTTTATCGACACAACGCCACTAGGCATTGCCAGAGGGCCAGCCTTTAGGAGTCTCAGTCGCGTTGCGCAACATGTGTATGGCCCAGGATAGCATCGAGCGGCGGATCGCCTCTCATGCTCCTTGGGAATGGCGGCCCGAAGCGGGAAAACCAATTGGATCTTGTCTATACAGGCGTTGGCTGCTGGCCATTCATAAAGGCATTCGCCAGGACCAGATCATACTCTTCATCGATATCAACTGCTCGTTCAGGCGGCATGATGTAGGAGACAGGCCGATCGCCCAGAATGGAGCGCCGCCTCCGGAACGTAGCGGGGCGCAAGACATAGGCCGCCCCATTCACATAATACAGAGTTTCGAGATCCTGCGAACGCAGATATTTGTCCTGCGTGGGCAGATAGGACGTGGACCGCCCCTCGGCGTCCAGCCTGTACATGTAGGCAGGATGGACAGGAACTTTCGACACCGTAAAGCCCGAATCGGCATCGCTGGTTTGCACAAGACCAATCAAACCATCGATATCGGCGGAAGCGCGCAGCGGCGAAGTCGGCTGGAGCAGGCAGAGCAACTGCGGAGACTGGCCTTCTTCATGTTCGAGCCAATCAAGCGCATGCGCCACGACATCGTAATGGGGCGAGGTATCGCCCGACAGCGCGGCCGGACGAAGGAACGGCACCTCCGCGCCGGCCCGCGCGGCGGCCTCGGCGATCATTTCATCATCGGTGGACACCAGAACCCGCGAAATTGTTTTCGCTCCGAGCGCAGCCTCTACGGTCCACGCAATAAGAGGCTTGCCGCCAAGCAGCCTTAAATTTTTACCTGGAACGCGTTTCGATCCACCACGAGCGGTAATCAGGGCGACTGAATTGGCGGTATCAGACATGGTTGTATATCTCCGGCCCCGATCACATCCAGCGTCGCCCGCATGGCGCGCCTGACGATGCTACACCAATCCGAACGGCCACAACGGGATAGCGCCGTCTTTTGATTTTTTACTCGCGTTCTGCACCAGACGACATAAGCTGCTACCATGATTCTCACGGAGGGGAGGCACCGCATGCGCAGTCGTCGCCTCGCTGCAATTTGTATGCGCCCCGAGCAGAGTCTGGCCGACGCGATAGCGTGTATCGACGCCAGCGGCGGGCAGATCGCGCTTGTCACCGATGAGGTGGGGCGCTTGCGCGGCACGATCACCGATGGCGATGTCCGAAGGGGCATCCTGGGCGGCGCAACCCTGGCCTCCAGCGCCAGCGATGTCATGAACCCCTCCCCTCGGACGGCGCGCCAGGGTGCACCAAGGTGGGAGGTAGCCGGTCGGTTGAAGCGCGAGCAGATCGCGCAGATGCCTCTCATCAACGGCGACGGAATCGTCGTCGATATTCTTTACGCGGACGAGCTTGGCGGGGTGGATGCAAACCGCCATCCGGTCGTCATCATGGCCGGCGGCCTGGGCACGCGCCTGAGACCCATTACCGAAACCATACCCAAGCCGATGGTGCCCATAGCCGGCCGGCCAATCCTTGAGATCATCGTCGAACGGTTCCAGCAACAGGGGTTTCGCTCGATTACGCTTTGCCTGAACTATCTCGGCGAAGTCATCGAGGAGCATTTCAAGGATGGCGCGAAATTTGGCGTCGAGATCAGCTATATACGGGAAGAGAAGCGGATGGGCACCGCCGGCGCTCTTTCCCTCTTATCCCCACGCCCGGCTCTACCTGTGATTGTAATGAACGGAGATATCCTGACATCCGTGAATTTCAGCCAGCTCCTGTCGTTTCACTACGATAATCTTGCACTCGCAACCATGGGCCTTAACCGGTTTCAGTACCAATCGCCCTATGGCGTCGTACAGGTGCGGAACCAGAATATCGTCAGTCTAACGGAGAAGCCCACTTACGACTTTTTCGTTAATGCCGGCATCTACGTGGTCAGTCCGGAAGCACTGGATCTTGTGCCAGCCGACCAGTATTTCGACATGCCTTCCCTGTTCGATCAAATATCGCTTGATCGCCGGGTAGCTTTTCCGATCCATGAATACTGGCTGGATATCGGTCGACACGCCGACCTGGAGCGTGCCTCGTGGGAGTTTCCGAAAGGCCACCTCGTGGAATCCGGCGAAAACCAATAGATCGCTACTTTGTACCCTAACGGTCGCAAAGTGGCGAACTGTCTCTTTGCTTGAGCATCGCATTTACTCCGAAAACCGGATTCCACTTTTCGGTCCGATGCTCTACAGCATATCGCGTGTGACCGGATTCATGCGTCGCGCTGTAAGCTTTTGTTTTTGCACACGCCTTTACCCCAAAACCGCTGCGACTTTTGGGCGACATGCACTGGAAATATCTTCGGGACCAAGGAAAATCCTGCGGCCGGCCACCGCCGGATTCATGCTGCGTAGAAAGCCCGGATCGCCTCGGCGACCCGATCGACGTCTTCCATGCTCAAATGCTCGCCGATGGGCAGGCTGAGAAGCGTTGCGTCGCTTTGAGTGACGAACATATCCTCGCTTGCCTGCCGATGTCCCGCATAGGCCTGCAGCTTAGGCAGCGCGACTGGATAATGGACGCCTGTCTGGATATCGTTGGCGGCCAGATATCCGGCCAGATCGTCACGCCTCTCGGTACGAACGACGAAGAGATGATAGACCTGTCGGGCCCAGTTCTTGCGCTCCGGCAGACACAGTTGCGAAATGCCGCTTAGCCGATCCAGATAGCGGTCCGCCACCTTGATCCGGTGCTCCGTCCACGCGTCGAGATGGCGAAGCTTGACGCTGAGAACCGCGGCCTGGATGCCATCCAGGCGCGAATTGCGCCCTTCTAGCTCGTGCTGGTATCTTGCGACGCCGCCGTGATTTGCAATCATGCGCATGCGCCGTGCGAGTTGCTCATTGGATGTCACGATGGCACCAGCGTCGCCGTAGGCGCCGAGATTCTTGCCTGGATAAAAGCTGAACGTCGCCACGTCGCCAATCGTGCCGACGCGCCTTCCCTTGTACTCGGCGCCATGGGCTTGCGCGCAGTCCTCGATGATCTTCAGGCCGTTCTCGGCCGCGATCTCACCCAGCGAATCCATGTCGCAAGGGTGGCCGTAAAGATGCACCGCGATTAGCGCGGCGGTCCTCGGAGACAACTTGCTGCGGACGCTCTGGGGGTCGAGCGTGTAGCATCCGTGATCGACATCCGCAAAAACGACGCGGTGGCCGCCGCGGGTTACAGACTCCGAACTGGCGATGAAACTATTGCCGGGAACAATGATTTCAGATCCCTTGGGCAGATCGAGGGCCTCGATCGCGATCTCGATCGCGTCGGTGCCATTTCCTACGCCGATGCAGTACGGCACGCCGATCCAGGCCGCGAAATCCCGCTCGAACGCTCCTACATAGGGCCCGCCGACGAACGCCGATTCCGAGATCACCCGCCCGACGGCGTTATCGATGTCGGCCTTGATCGAATTGTATTGTGCGTTCAGGTCGAGGAACTTGATCACGTCAGCCTCTTGATCAACTCGGCGGAATTGCCAGCGGAAACTCTGGGATCAGAACAGGTGAGGTCGCCCGCGACCGCGGCGCCGGCAACGACATATGGACAGACATTCACAGGAGGGATGGGCGCGCTACTGCCGGTTGAAAAGCGGCAACCCAAAAAGGTCTTCTTCCGTTTGCGCATACAGCACCGAGCCGGACAGCCGCCGGCAAAAGACCGTTAAGGAAAAACGACGCCATTGCTAATAAAGCAATCGCCGCCGATTGTCACCAGTTCGCAGATGGAGCTATCCGACGGTTGACTTTGCCATGCCTTGCAAAGTCTGCCTGCTGCCGCAGCAACGCTTAACCGTATCCACCCACAAATGCCGGTGCACCTCCCAAATGGGAGTTGTCGGTTTCCGTCGGCCTGACGGGGAATTTCATTGCCGAGCGTACGAAACGATCCGATCTCAACCATAATGATTTTCGGCTTATCGCCCAGGTCGACAAGGAGTGGCAGGGCGGATTTATCACCGGTCTCGCGCTTAGCGCGGGCACCCACGATTATCGTGGCGAATTCGTTCCCGGATACGGAAGCGCCCGCCATGACGATGTCTGGTCGGCCGGTGTGACCGCGTTAAACAGGAGCTGGTCGTTCCAGGGATTCGCGCCGCGTTTCAGCTACGAGTACACGCGCCAGAAGTCGAACGTCAGCTTTTACGACTACGACAGCCACGATATCGACGTGACCTTGACCAAGCTGTTCTGAATTCGTGCGCTACGGTCCGCCAACGGGGGCCGGACCCTACGGGGAAATGCGCGACAGCAGGGCGACCAGTTCGCCTTGCCTGTGGGTATCCGTTTTCGTGAAGATGCTCTTGAGGCGCTGACGCGCGGTTCCGCCGGTGATCGACAGGGTCTCGGCGGCCTCTGCCAGAGCCCCGCCACCCGCCAGGATCGCAGCTAGTTTCGCCTCCGATGGTGTCAGCCCATATATCGTTCGGTAGGCTGCTTCGTCACTAACCGGCTCCTGTTCGCGGTCGGTGAAAATAAGCATGGCATTGGCATGCAACGAATACTCCATCCCCAAGGATCGGCAGCCCATTCATACGGCGGATCACCACCTCTCGGCATGGGACGCCCTTCGGTCTCCATGACCGGCCAGGGTAACGGCATGGATCAGGCCCTGAAGAGAGAGGCTTCAGACTTACAGCACGACGCGCGTGATCGGATTCATACGTCGTGCTGTAAGCTTTCGTTTTTGCGCATGTCGTTATCCCAACACCACCGCGCACTTTTGGACGACATGCTTCAGGTGCCCGGGCGCGGCTACTTCTTCCACTCGCGACAATACCAGGCAACGAACCTTGCCAACCCTTCTTCGATTCCGATCCTTGGCCTGAAGCCGAAATCGCGTTGGAGCTCGGTTATGTCGGCAAAGGTGCGCTCCACGTCGCCGGGCTGCATCGGCTCGAACTGGCGCACGGCCGTCACGCCGAGCAGCTTCTCCAGCACATCGATGAAATAGCCAAGCCGTACCGGATTGTTGTTGCCGACATTGTAGACTCGGTGCGGCGGGGCTTCAGCCGTCGGCGCACGATCGAGAACGGCTACCACCGCCTCGACCACGTCATCGACATAGGTGAAATCGCGCTGCATCTCGCCATGGTTGAACACACGGATCGGCCTGCCCTCCAGCATGGCCTGCGTGAACAGCCAATAAGCCATGTCGGGGCGGCCCCATGGCCCGTAGACCGTGAAAAAGCGCAGGCCAGTCTGAGGGAGAGCGTAAAGATGGGAGTAGGTGTGGCTTATCAGTTCGTCGGCCTTCTTGGTGGCCGCGTATAGGGAAACCGGCCTGTCGACCCGATCGGCCTCGCTGAAAGGAACCTTCCGGTTGCCGCCATAAACCGAACTTGAGGAGGCGTAGACCAGATGCTCGAACGAAGGCAATGCCCGGCATAATTCGAGTATTTCGAGATGGCCGGCGACGTTGGAGCGAATATAGGCCCGCGGATTCTCAAGCGAGTAGCGAACGCCCGCCTGGGCTGCGAGATGAACGACTTTCGTAATGCGCCGGCTACTAAGTGCGCTTTCCAGCGCTCCTTCTTCGGCGATGTCCAGTTGCCGGAACGAAAAATGCCGTTCGTCGGTCAGCCTTGACAACCGCGCCTTCTTCAGCGCCGGATCGTAATAATCATTCAAATTATCGACGCCGACGACCTCGTCGCCGCGGCCCAGAAGGCGCCGGCAGACATGACTGCCGATGAAGCCGGCCGCGCCGGTTACCAGAACTGCCACTCTCTTCTCCGAATTTTTCGCGGCTACGCTACGTATCCCTGGACGCGAAAGCCATGCAGCGATCAGCTCGCCTCGCGCATGGCCTCTGCCGCCTGCAGGTCCACCGACACGAGTTGGCTCACGCCCTGCTCCGCCATCGTCACCCCGAACAGGCGGTTCATGCGCGCCATGGTGATGGGATTGTGGGTGATGACGACGAAGCGCGTTTCGGTCGAAGCCGCCATTTCGTCCATAAGGTTGCAGAAGCGCTCGACATTCTGGTCGTCCAGCGGCGCATCGACCTCGTCCAGTACGCAGATCGGCGCCGGATTGGTCAGGAACACGGCAAAGATCAGCGACATCGCCGTCAGCGCCTGCTCGCCGCCGGAAAGCAGCGTCATCGTCTGCGGCTTCTTGCCGGGCGGGCGGGCGAGGATTTCGAGGCCGGCTTCCAGCGGATCTTCCGATTCGATCAGCTGCAATTCCGCCGTGCCGCCGCCGAACAGATGCGAGAACAGCCGCTGGAAATGGCCGTTGACCACGTCATAGGCGGCCAGCAGCCGTTCGCGCCCCTCGCGGTTGAGGCTCTGGATCGCCTGGCGCAGCTTGCGGATCGCCTCGATGATGTCATCGCGCTCGGAAACGATGGCTTCCAGCTTCTCCGACAATTCCTTCTGTTCTTCCTCGGCGCGCAAATTGACGGCGCCCAGCCGCTCGCGCTCGATCTTCAGCCGCTCAAGCTGGCGCTCGACATCGGCCATGTCCGGCAGCGGGCTGTCGGCTTCGAGCCCGGTGTGGCGGATGATGAGATGCGGCGGTGTGTTCAGCGTTTCCTGAATGCGCGCCTCGAC
>JBARYG010000091.1:0-36075 GCA_049647745.1 Mesorhizobium sp. | reverse complement strand
GAAGCGGCCGGCGACCGTCTGGCAGTACCAGATCCCCGGATCGCCCGAAATTCGCCAGAACAAGGGCGCCGAGAACGTAGTCGTGCTTCTCGATACGCATCAGCCGCGAGGCGGAGCCGATGCCGGCCTTGAAGCCGAAGGTGGTCATTCCGGCGCCGGCGCCCACTGCCCCCTGGGGCACCGCGCCGCCCTTTGCCTCGCCGAGCGCGGCTTCCGCATCGGCCGCCCTCACGGCCATGGCCTGGATGTCGTTGATCGCGCCGTCGTTACACTCGAAGACTAGCGGATTGACGGTGGAGGTCCTGCGCCCGATATCCGGATTCGCCCTGATCGCCCGGCGGACCAGCGCTTCGGCGCAGGCTGTGACGGAAAAGGTGTTGGTAAGCAGGATCGGCGTTTCGACGGTTCCCAGTTCGGCAACCTGCATGAGGCCTACAGATTTCCCGAAGCCGTTGATGACCTCTACGCCGGCGCGAACCTTCTGGCGGAACAGATCGCCCTGATGCGGAAGGATCGAAGTGACGCCGGTTGCCAGGCCTTCCCCTTGCAGCGTGCGATGGCCGACCGTCACGCCGGCCACGTCGGCGATGGCGTTGAGGGGCCCCGGTGGCAGGAGGCCCGAGCCCAAGCCTAGATCGCGCGCTGACGCCATTCCAGAACCTTCCCCATCGCCCTGCGATCAGAGTCGCCCGGCCTTCTTCAAGCTGCGCAAAAAAGCCTGCGTGCGTTCGCCCTTCGGATTGCCGAAGATTTCTGCCGGCGGCCCCTGTTCATAGACCTTTCCGGCCTGAAGGAAATAGATCCTGTCCGCGACTTCACGGGCGAAGCCCATCTCGTGCGTGGCTAGCATCATCGTCATTCCCCTGGCGGCGAGATCGCGCACGATGTCGAGCACTTCGGCCACCAGTTCGGGGTCGAGGGCCGAGGTGATTTCGTCCAGCAGAAGCAGCATCGGGTCCATCATCAGCGCGCGCACGATGGCCACACGCTGCTGCTGGCCGCCGGAGAGCCGATCGGGGTAGTCGCCTGCCTTGTGGGCCAGTCCGATGCGCTCGAGGAAGGTCATCGCCTTGTCCTGCGCCTCACGCCGTTTCATGCCGAGAACCGTCAGCGGGGCGAGCGTGGTGTTCTCCAGCACCGTCATATGGGGAAAGAGGTTGTAACCCTGGAAGACGATGCCGATATGGCGCCGGAGTCGGTCAAGATCTACACCCGGCCCGGTGATCCGGTCGCCATGGATGCGGATTTCGCCCTGGGATATTTCTTCGAGCCGGTTGATGCAGCGCAACAGGGTGGACTTACCGCAACCGGATGGGCCGATCAGGCAGGTGACCTCATGTTCCGCAACCGAGAGCGAAAGGCCGGAAAGGACTTCCAGCGTACCATAGCGCTTGGTCACGCTATCTATTTCCAGAAGCGCCATGCTTCAGCCTCCAGCCCGGATACGACGCCGGTCACGCTCGATCAACCGGTCGACAAACCGTGCTTGCGGAATGGTCACGATGATGAACAGGATCGCCACCGTGGTCACCGCCGAAAGGTTGAAGTTGTTTGCCGCGATGATCTTCGACTGGTTGAAAGCATCGATTGTGCCGATGATGGCCACCAGCGCCGTGTCCTTTTGCAGGCTGATGCAATTGTTCATCAGTGGCGGAATGATGCCGCGCACGGCCAGCGGAACGACTACGTAGCGCATGGTTCGGAAATGGCTGAGCCCGAGTGATCGGGCGGCGGCGACCTGGCTGTGGTGCACGCCTTCGATTCCGGCGCGATAGACCTCCGAGGTGTAAGCCCCGTAAGTCAAGGTCAGTGCGATGATCGCATAGGCGGTGGAAGAAAGGTGCGATAGCACCGGCAGATTGGTCAGGGGTAAGCCGAAGCCGATCAGATAGATGGTGATAATGGCCGGCAGGCCGCGAAACAGGTCGCCGTAGGCGACCGCCAGGAAGCGCAGGGGCCTACCCGCTTCTCCCGGAAGCGTACGAGCGACGGCGACCACTAGCGACCAGACCAGAATCAGCACGGCCGAAACCGCGAAGATAACGATGTTGGTGCCGAACGCCCAAAGTACCTTGCCAGCGGAATCGCGGATTAACGTCAGATCGAAGAAAGTGCGGCTGACGGCAGCGTCGTTTACGACCATGAACCAGGCGCCAGCCGTTACGATGAGCAGCGCTCCGCACCATGACAGCGCCTGCCACGCCGCCATAGAGGCGACCGCTCCAAGCGCGCGGGCGGCATAGACATCGGTGCAGCGGGCGGAAGCGAGAGATTTCAGGAAAGCGCGCGCTGCCATCGCCAGAACCACCGCCGCGGCCAGCGCCGCGACGGCTCCCGGCACGGCCGCGGCAACCGATGTAATACCCTGCGAAACGGCGAATGAGCCGATGTGTTGGGCCGAAACCGCCACCGCCACGAAGGTCAGCACTGCCAGGGCCAGCGTCAGCGCTGTACGGCTGAGGTGCGTCCGGGTAACGGCACGGGCGCGCCAAGCGGCGGCGCGCCCTGTTTCGTCCGATACCGCAAGGTGATCGGGTGCAGCCATTGGCTTAGTATTTCCAGACTGGCACATCGGCCGGCGTCTTGCCGCCCCATGCCGGCGCAAGGTACTGGGCCTCCAGAGCCTTGAGCGTGCCGTCGTCCTTCATATCGGCTATGACTTTGTCGATCACCGGCTTGGCTGACGATCCCTTGGGGTAGATGCCCGCGGTTTCGCCACCGGTCTCATACTGGCCGATCACCTCGAGCTTGCCGTTCGAGGCCGCGACCTGGCCGAGAACGATCGACAGTTCGGTCATTACCACGTCGACATTACCGGCAGCGACCGCAGTGAACATCGCACCGGTATCGTCAAAGACCGACAGGTTCTTCACCTTCAGCGTATCCTGCGCCCACGATACCATGGTGGTGCCGGCCTGGGTGCCGAACTTCGCATCGCGGACGTTCTCCTCCGTCACGTTCGCGCCGGCCTTGGCTGCCAGGCCGTAGGAGCCGAAAGCGTAGGGCGTCGAGAAATCGACCACCTTCTTGCGCGGCTCGGTCACGGAAATCAGCGCCAGTGCAATATCGAAGTCCTTGTTCTGGCCGGCGACAATGGAATCGAACGAGGCGTTCTTGAGCACGACCTTGTCGAGCCCGAGACGATAGGCGATGTTGACCGCCATGCAGAACTCGCGGCCGTTGGTGATCGTTTCAGGTGTGTCGCCGTTGAACTCGCCGACAGCCGGCAGGTTGATGATAACGGTGAACTGGCCAGCTACCGCTGGGGTGATGTGTTCGGTCCCCTGCTTGCCGTAGAGCTTACAATCGCCATAGCCTTCGGCGGCCAACGCCGCAGTGCTGGCCAACGCCATGGCCGACCCAAGGGCAAGGCCGATCAGTTTCCTGTTGAGCTTCATCTGGTTCTCCTCCTGGTGGTTTGGTTGGTTTTTCGCTTAATTATGATGATGCGGTCGCGTCAAACCCTAGCGCGGCTTCTAGATAGTAAGCTTGCAGGCGGCTAGTCAGCGGACCGGGCCGGCCGTCGCCGATAACGACCTCGCCGATCTTCACCACGGGAGTGACAAAAGACGAGGCACTGGTGACGAAGGCCTCCACGGCCGATTGCGCCTCGGCCGGCGAGAAGGCGCGCTCCTCGAACCGCAGATCATGATTGGCGCAGAGGCGGAGCACCGCCTTGCGCGTGCAGCCGGGCAAGGTCGACTGAGAGTTTGGCCGTGTGAGAACACGGTCGTCAGCCGTCACGATGAAAGCCGTGGAGGAGGACCCTTCCGTTATCAGGCCGTCTGCCACCATCCAGGCATCGCTATATCCCCGGGCACGGGCCTGATGTTTGATCAGCACCTGGCCGAGCAGCATCGAAGTCTTTATGTCGCATCTGGCCCAGCGTAGGTCCCTGGCGAGGTCGACCGCGATGCCGTTCCGCTGAGCGGGCGTGTCGGCAAGTTTCCTGGCCTGGGTGAAGGCAACGAAAGTCGGTGCGAGGCCCTCGGGGTAGAGAAAATCGCGATCGGCGACACCGCGTGAAACCTGCAGGTAGATCGTGCCTTCCGAGAGGCTGTTGCGTGCCATCAGTTCGGCCTGGATTCCTTCCAGTTCGGCACGAGGAACCGGCATTGGGATCGAAAGGGCAGCCAGGGATCGTTCGAAGCGGTTGAGATGCAGGTCGTTGTCGATCAGGTTTCCGCGGATCACGGCTGTAACTTCGTAAATGGCGTCGCCGAACAGGAAACCGCGGTCGAAGATGCTGATGCGCGCATCTTCTTCCGGCGCGAAGCGCCCATCGCAGTAGACAAT
This sequence comes from Mesorhizobium sp., assembly GCA_049647745.1. Classification (GTDB taxonomy): domain Bacteria; phylum Pseudomonadota; class Alphaproteobacteria; order Rhizobiales; family Rhizobiaceae; genus Mesorhizobium. Next base: position 31,779 of record JBARYG010000091.1, on the reverse strand, counting down.
CCTTCCCACGGCAAACGCCCCTTTCCGCCGTGCCAATGAGGTCGGCTAAACTTATCTTGCGATGGTGCGAGCGAACGGCGCCGATGGCCAATTCATTTTCAACAATACGGCATTCCGAATTTGCATAGTCGTTGTTTGTCAATGTATTGGAGGTGGTGCCTGTCAAGAATTTTTACCACGTGCGGCCAGGGGGTCTGAAAATGGAACTCAAATGGCTGGAGGATTTCGTCGCCGTGGCTGAGACGTTCAGCTTTTCGCGCGCGGCGGAGGCCCGCCATGTTACCCAGTCGGCCCTCAGCCGACGCATCAAACAGCTCGAGACCTGGCTTGGCGCCACCCTCATCAACCGCGCAACGGTACCGGCAGAACTCACGCCGGCGGGAAGGAGCTTCCTTCCGACAGCAAGGGATTCAATCCGTACATTTTACGCATCCAAGGAAATGCTGCAGCCCGTGGCCGAGCAGGGTATGATACGCTTGGCGGCGCTGCATACGCTGACCGTTACATTCTTCCCCAGCTGGCTTCGTGTGCTGGCGGCAAGAATACCGGATCTGCGAACCTCCCTGATTCCCGACCGTGGCGGGATCGAGGCCAATCTGTCGGCGTTGACAGATGGGGAGGCGGATTTCTTCCTGACCTATGCGCATCCCGACGTGACATTCTACCTCGATCGCGAGCGTTTCGATTTCGTCGTCATCGGCAACGACAAGGTGATTCCGGTATGCGCTCCCGAACTTCGCATCCGTGCTCAGCTCGTGCCTGGCATCGGCATACTCGACCGGGCGGTGACGGATCGGCTCCCGGTGCCTTATCTCAGCTACGGTTTCAGCTCCTTCTTCGGGGTGGCGCTTCAGCGCCTCTTCGCCACGCGGCCTCGCTTTCTGCGGCACACTGTGCACGAGAATACGATCAGTGCCGGCTTGAAAACTCTGGCTCTGACCGGCACCGGACTGTGCTGGCTTCCGGAGAGCCTGGTGGAAAAGGAGCTTCGTGCCGGATCGCTGGTGACCGCAGCGAAAGGAGACGACTGGCAACTGGACCTCCAGATACGCCTGTATCGCGCACTCGATAGCACCACTCCGATCACCGATATCTTCTGGAAGGCGACCAAGGCGATTGCCGCCGGATAGTCGCTTCGATTTGTCAACGCGACCTGCAACGACCAAGTTGCTGCGGCCAGTATGAGGACCTTGATGGAGCGGCGGAACGCATTCTGCTCGATGAACAAGTTACTCAACGAGACCCCGATGATCAGTCTTCGAAGGCTAACCAGCTGTCTTCCGGATAGCATTCGTTCGACACGACCTCGCCTCGTCGGCACGCTCGCCGGACTGTGGGGTTCTGTCACAGACCTGAAGCCTTAGGCGACTTGCCACATTGGCGATCCGTCAGGCGGCGAGAATTTCGAACTGCTCAGCGATCGATGGTGCCGGATTATATGCATTCCTCGCCTGTCGCTTGCGCATGATGTGGACCACCTCAATGCCGGACAGAATGATGGCTGCGCTCGGCTGTGATCTAAAGCCGAGTGTGGACCGAATACGGCGCTTGATGCGCCGGTGATCTTGCTCGATGCGGTTGTTATCAGGCATGTATAGGCATGACACGCCAAATCCGTATTCCTCTGCACGGACGGATCAACTAGGGGCAACGTTGAAGCGGGCGGTTGCGATCAGACTATAAATGACGGTAGCGCGATCGGCGCTGCGCTGTGAGCCGGCGAAGAGCCAGGCTGCGCAGCCCGCGCGACAGCGCGATAAGAATGGGCGCTAGCTTGTAAGCAACGTCGTCACGAAACATGTCTGGTTAGCCGGTAGCTATTTTCGACCCATGCTCCTGCGGATGATCATTTCTCCGTCACGACCCAGCGCAGGATCGTCTGCATCGCGACCAGACCCGGATCGTCCGCCTTCCTGATGTGCGTCAGCAGTTGGAACCACAAATCGTCGTCGGCCCGCTCCATGAATTCACGGACAGCGCCCGCGACGAACTCCGCAGGGCTCATCGACAGGGCTGCCGCACGGCATTCGATGCTCTCGCTAACCGCCGGATCGAGCGTAGCCAACACACCGGCTGCCACGTCCGGGCGGTCAAGCCGGGCAATCAGGTCGCCTAGCACCATACTATGCTATCCCCGCGATAAGAATCCCGACGCGATTGCGACCATGGAAGACATTCGAATTACTGTACAAGCGGCGAACTCGCAGTCTCAAGCTCGACGCCCTCGATCTCGGCCTGGCCGGCAAGCAGGCTGATATATTGCCGAAGCGCCCTTTCCTCCACGGAGGCGCTCAGCCTCGCGGCGATCTGGTCGCGCGCCACCTCAAAAGACAACCTGTTGCCGGGGATGCGCCGGTCGACCGAAACGACATGGAAGCCATAGCGTGTCTTGATGAGGTCGCGCAAAACGCCGGTCGGCCCAAACCTGAATACGGCATTCTCGAATTCCGGCACCATGTCGCCGCGCCCGATCTGGCCGAGATTGCCGCCATGCTCGCCCGACGGGCAGTTGGAAAACTCGGTTGCCAGCGCTGCGAAGCGCTCGGGGTCGGCCAGCAATTCGTTCAGCGTCTGCTCGGCCCGCGCCCTCACCTGCGCCACGTTCACCTGCGGCGTCACCTGAAACAGGATATGGCGCGCGTGGATCAGGTCGCCACTTTGGAACTCGGCCGGGTTCTGCTCGTAATAACGGCGGCACTCCGCCTCGCCCGGCCGCGGTGTCGGCGCCTCCTTCTCAAGCAGTTCCTCGATCGCCACCTCGATGGTTTCGGCGTCCTCGCTTTCCGGCGCGAGCAGGCCGACGGCGACGGCCCGCTGCCGCAGCAATTCGCGGGCAGCGGCCAATTCGGCCGGATCGTCGCCATCCACCGTCACCGCCATGCCATTGACCGACAGGATCATGAGCGCACCGGCTCGTCGGCGCGGGTCTTGGGCGTACGCACGATCTGATAAGGCCTGAACAAATAGGCCAGCGAGCCAATGCCGCTCCAGATATGGATCATGCGGGTGAAGGGCGAGACGAGAAAAATGGTGAAGCCGAGCAATATATGCAGCTTGTAGGTGAGAGGTACATCCACCATCAGCGCCGCTGCACCGCCGTCGAGCGTGACGATGCCTTTGACATAGCTAGTCAGCGTCTCGAACAGAACGCCATCCATGTGGAAGGCCGAAAGCGGCACGGTGAGCAGGCCGAGGCACAATTGCAGCCACAGCATGAAGGTAATGGAGATATCCCATTTGCGGCTGTTGAGCCTTATGCGCGGATCGGACAACCGCCGATGGATGAGGATCGTCAGCCCGATAATGGCAACGAGGCCGGCAATGCCCCCAACCACCATGGCGAGAAGCTGGTGGGCCACTGGCGTCAGCGCCCAGTCAACGGCCCAATGCGGCGCGAGGAAGCCGGCAAAATGGCCGAGGATGACGATGAGGACGCCATAGTGGAACAGGTTGGAGCCTAGCCGAAGCTCACGCTTGCGAAGCACCTGCGAGGAATCGCTCTTCCAAGTATAGGGCTCACGGTCAAAGCGGATCAGGCTGCCGACCAGAAGGACCACGAGACAGATATAGGGGTATACGCCGAAGAGCAGCGTGTTGACGTAGGAATTGGCAAGCATGGAAAGCCTCCTTCCTTCTCACATGGTGCGCCCGCCGCCGGGTACGGCGGTATTGTCAAAGGCGGGGCGCTCCACCCAGTCGCGGTCGAGCGCTTCGGGTTGATGTTCGGCCACCGGCTTTACCTCGCTGGCATCGACCGGCTTTTCGCCGGCAATGACCAGAAGCGCCTGCGGTACGGAAGCATAACGGCTTTGCCGAGCAAGCAGCGAGCGCGCGATGGAGGCCAGGATATGAGCGCAGTCGGTCAGCATGTCGCGCGCTTCCGCCATGTCGCGCTGGCTGAGATATTCCAGCACCACCGGCAGGTAATCCGGCAATTCCGAGGTGGAGAGCTCGAAACCGGCTGCGCCATAGAGCGCCTTCAGTTCCACCATGGCGACGCCCCGGTCGCGGCCATCGCCATGCAGATGCTCGAACAGGTGCAGGGACAATGCCTTGCCCCGGTCGAACAGGTCGACATACCGCTCCTCCGCCGTCAGCAGATCGCCCTCGCCGATCTCTTCGACCAGATCGAGCAGTGCTGCGCGCTCGCGCGGGGCTATGAGCTTCGAGGCCTGTATCAGTTCGACGATCTCGGGCAGCGCCTCGCGCATCTCCGCGCTCGGATAGGAAAGCAGCGCGCTGAACGCCTTGAAGATCAGCATGTCGCCCGCCTCACGTATCGAGCGGCCGCATGGGGTTCAGCTTGCGCCGCCCCATCTTGCCGCCGAACAGGGTGGAGTGCGGCGGGCCGAAATCGCAGCCATTGCCGAAGGTGAAGCCGCAGGAACCCTTCAGCCCGTAGGCGTCTTCCGCCTCCTCACGGTGGCTGGTCGGAATGACGAAACGGTCCTCGTAATTGGCGATGGAGAGGTAGCGATGCATGTCATCCGCCTGCGCCTTCGACAGCCCCACCTGCTTCAGGACGGCGATCCCATCGCCTTCGCCGAGTTGGCGTTGACGGAAATGGGTGCGCATGGCCAGCAACCGCTCCAGCGCCGAAACGATAGGCGTCTCGGCGCCGGCCGTCAGGAGATTGGCGAGATAGCGCACTGGGATGCGCAGCGAACGTACGTCCGGGATTTCGCCGACCGTCTCGACAGCGCCGGTATTGGCGTGCGACTGGATCGGCGAAAGCGGCGGCACATACCACACCATCGGCAGCGTGCGGTATTCGGGATGCAACGGAAAAGCGATCTTCCAGTCCACCGCCATCTTGTAGGCCGGCGAACGCTTCGCCGCCTCTATCCAGTTATCGGCAATGCCGTCCGCACGGGCCTGCTCGATCACCGCCGGATCGTTGGGATCCAGGAACAGCTTCAACTGCGCCTCGTAAAGATCCTGCTCGTCCTCCACCGAAGCCGCCTTCTCGATGCCGTCGGCATCGTAAAGCAGGACGCCAAGATAGCGGATGCGGCCGACGCAGGTTTCCGAGCATACCGTCGGCTGTCCGGCTTCGATGCGGGGATAGCAGAAGATGCACTTCTCCGCCTTGCCGGAGGTCCAGTTGTAATAAATCTTCTTGTAGGGACAGCCCGACACGCACATGCGCCAGCCGCGGCACTTGTCCTGGTCGATAAGGACGATGCCGTCCTCTTCGCGCTTGTAGATCGAGCCCGACGGGCAGGAGGCGACGCAGGCCGGGTTGAGGCAATGCTCGCACAACCTCGGCAGATACATCATGAAGGTGTTTTCGAACTGCCCGTAAATGTCCTTCTGGACGGCCTCGAAATTGTAATCCTGACTGCGTTTGTCGAACTCGCCGCCGAGAATTTCCTCCCAGTTCGGCCCCCACTCGATCTTTTCCATCGGCCGGCCGGTGACCAGCGAAAGAGGCCGGGCCACCGGTGTCGTTTCAAGCTCGGGCGCCTTTTGCAGATGCTCGTAATCGAAGGTGAAGGGCTCGTAATAGTCGTCGATCTCCGGCAGGTTCGGATTGGCGAAAATCTTGGCCAGAACCGCCAGCCTGCCGCCCTGCTTCGGCACAATCTTGCCGTTCTTCTTGCGTTTCCAGCCGCCGTTCCAACGCTCCTGGTTTTCCCAGTCCTTGGGATACCCGATGCCAGGCTTGGTCTCGACATTGTTGAACCAGGCGTATTCCATGCCCTGGCGCGAGGTCCAAACCTGCTTGCAGGTAACCGAACAGGTATGGCAGCCGATGCACTTGTCGAGGTTCATCACCATGGCGATCTGCGCGCGAATTTTCATGTCACGGGCTCCTGCTTGCGGGCCGGATCGACCGGATTCGAGTGGTCGAGCCACCTGATCTCGTTCAGCTTGCGCACGATCACGAACTCGTCTCGGTTGGCACCCACGGTGCCGTAATAATTGAAGCCGTAGGACAATTGCGCATAGCCGCCGATCATGTGCGTCGGCTTGATCAGCGTACGCGTCACCGAATTGTGGATGCCGCCACGCTGGCCGGTGATCTGGGAACCCGGCACGTTCACGATCTTTTCCTGCGCATGGTACATCAGGCACATGCCTTCCTTGACGCGCTGGCTGACCACCGCGCGCGCCGCGATCGCGCCATTCACGTTGAACAGTTCAATCCAATCATTATCGACGATGCCTGCCTTCTTCGCGTCCACCTCCGATATCCAGACGATCGGCCCGCCGCGCGACAAAGTGAGCATGATGAGATTGTCGGTATAGGTCGAATGGATGCCCCATTTCTGGTGCGGCGTAATGAAGTTGAGGACGATCTCCTTTTCGCCATTGGAACGCTTGCCGAGCATGGCATTGACGGTGCGGGTATCGACCGGCGGGCGGTAGAGCGCAAAGCCTTCGCCGAAATCGCGCATCCAGCGATGATCCTGGTAGAATTGCTGCCGCCCGGAAAGCGTGCGCCACGGGATCAGTTCGGTCCGGTTGAGGTAGCCGGCGTTATAGGTCTGCTCCTCGCTCTGGATGCCGGACCAGGTGTGCGAGGTAATGACCTTGCGCGGCTGGGCGACGATGTCGCGGAACCGGATTTTTTCGCCCTGGCGCGGCAGCGAAAGATGCGTGTGGTCGCGCCCGGTCTTTTCGCCTAGCGCCTCCCAGCCCTTGACCGCCACCTCGCCATTCGTTTCGGGGGCCAGGTAAAGGATCGCCTCGGCCGCGTGGATATCGGTGTCGATGCGCGGCCGGCCCTTCGTCGGTCCGTCTTCCGTCACGGCAAGGTTGAGATCGCGCAGCCCCGCCACCTCGGCCACCGCATCCCATTCGACGCCCTTTTCCTCGTTGCCGTGTTCCTCGACCAGCGGCCCAAGCGCCGTGAAGCGCCGGAAAGTGTTGGGATAGTCCCGTTCGACCACCGTAATCTGCGGCGCGGTCACGCCCGGTATGAGGTCGCACTCGCCCTTCTTCCAATCCTTCACATCGAAGGGTTGTGCCAGTTCTCCGGGCGTATCGTGCCTGATCGGGGTAAGCACCACATCGCGTTCGACGCCGAGATGGCCCTTTGCCAGTTCCGAGAAGCGCCTGGCGATGGTCTTGTAAGTTTCCCAGTCGCTTTTCGATTCCCACACAGGATCGACAGCCGCCGAAAGCGGGTGGACGAACGTATGCATGTCGGTGGTGTTGAGGTCGTTCTTCTCGTACCAGGAAGCCGTCGGCAGCACGATATCCGAATAGAGCGAACTCGACGACATGCGGAAATCGAGCGTCACGACGAGATCCAGCTTGCCCTCGGGCGCCTCGCTGCGCCATTTGACCTCATGCGGCTTCTCACCGCCTTCCTCCCCAAGCTCCTTGCCCTGCAAGCCATGCCTGGTGCCAAGAAAATGTTTCAGGAAATATTCATGCCCCTTGCCCGATGAGCCGAACAGGTTGGATCGCCAGATGAACAGGTTGCGCGGAAAATTGGCCGGATTGTCCGGGTCCTCGCTGGCCATGGCCAGCTTGCCGGATCTGAGCCCGGCAGCGACGTGATCCTTGAGTTCAACGCCGGCCTTCCCGGCCTCGGCAGCCAGCGTAAGCGGGTTGACGTTGAGTTGCGGCGCGGACGGCAGCCAGCCCATTCGCTCGGCCTTGACGTTCAGGTCGATGAAACTGCCTTGATAGTCCTCCCGTTTGGCGAGCGGCGAGAGTAGCCCCGATACGTCGAGCTTTTCATACCGCCATTGGTCGGAATGGGCATAGAAGAACGACGTGCCGTTCATCTGGCGCGGCGGCCTGACCCAATCGCGCGCGAAGGTCAGCGTCAGCCAGCCGGCCATGGGGCGCAACGCCTCCTGCCCGACATAATGGGCCCAGCCACCGCCCGAAACGCCGATGGTGCCGCAAAGCATCAGCACATTGATGATCGACCGATAGGTCATGTCCTGGTGGTACCAGTGATTGACGCCTGCACCGATGATGACCATCGAGCGGCCGTTGGTCTTTTCCGCATTGCTGGCAAATTCGCGCGCGACGCGAATGGCATGATCGGCCGAAACCCCGGTGATCTTTTCCTGCCAGGCTGGCGTGTACGGCACGTCATCCTCATAGCTGGAGGCGCAGGCGCCACCCAGTCCGCGGTCGAGCCCGTAATGGCCGCACATCAAGTCGAAGACGCTGGCCACCATCCCTTCGCCATCGGCAAGCTTGAGCTTTCTGGCCGGCACATTGCGCACCAGCACGTCGCCGCCCTGATCGTTCTGATTGAAGCGTTCGTGCGGCTGGCCGCCGAAATAGGGGAAAGCCACGGGCAAGACCGCGTCGTGCCTGTCTATGCCGCTCAGCGAAAGCCGCGCGGCCTTGCCGCTCTCGCCGTCCTTTTCCTCCAGGTTCCAGCGCCCTTTGGCCTCGCCTTCCTTCGGCCAGCGATAACCCATGGACCCTTGCGGAACGACCGGCTTGCCGCCCTTCTCGGCGAACGCGACCGTCTTCCATGCCGCGCTGTCGGAAGATGGGGCGCCGGGTAGATCGCTCTGGCGCAAATAACGGTCCGGCACCCATCGGTCGCCGTCCTTGCGCAGGCGCACCAGCATCGGCAGGTCGGTATAGCGGCGCGCATAGTCCTCGAAATAAGGCACCTTGCGATCGACGAAGAACTCCTTCAGCACGACATGGCCGAGCGCCATGCCAAGCGCGGAATCCGTACCCTGCTTGGGGTGCAGCCAAAGATCGGAAAGCTTGGCGACTTCGGAATAGTCAGGCGTCACCGCCACCACCTTGGTGCCGTTGTAGCGCGCCTCGACGAAGAAGTGCGCGTCGGGCGTGCGTGTCTGCGGCACGTTGGAGCCCCAGGCGATGATGTAGCTGGAACTGTACCAGTCGGCGCTCTCCGGCACGTCGGTCTGCTCGCCCCAGGTCTGCGGGGAAGACGGCGGCAGGTCGCAATACCAGTCGTAGAAGGACAGAAGCGTCCCGCCGATCAGGCTGAGATAGCGCGCGCCCGAAGCGTAGGACACCATCGACATGGCCGGGATGGGCGAGAAGCCGATGACGCGGTCCGGCCCCCAGGTCTTGATCGTATGGATATTGGCGGCGGCGATAATCTCGCTGACTTCATCCCAGGTCGAACGCACGAAGCCGCCACGGCCACGCACGGATTTGTAGCTTCTGGCCTTGTCCTTGTCGCTGACGATCGCCCCCCATGCTTCGACAGGTGGAAGCGTACGGCGCGCTTCGCGCCATGCCTTGACCAGCCGGCCGCGTACCATCGGATATTTGATGCGGCTGGCGCTGTAGAGATACCAGCTATAGGAGGCCCCCCGCGAGCAGCCGCGCGGCTCATGATTGGGGATGCCGGGACGGGTGCGCGGATAGTCGGTCTGCTGCGTCTCCCAGGTGACGACGCCGCTCTTGACGTAAATCTTCCAGCTACAGCCGCCGGTGCAGTTCACGCCGTGGGTGGAGCGCACGATCTTGTCGTGCTGCCAGCGCTGCCGGTAGCCTTCCTCCCAAGTCCTGTCCTCGTCGCGCAACTCACCCAACCCATCGGCGAACGGTTCGCGCTTGCGGGAAAGATAGGTCAGGCGTTCGAGGAAGTGGCTCATCTGGCTATTCCTTCTTCATCGGCATCAGCTTTGCGAGGTGTTCGGCTTTGCCGCCTCCCTGCCCCGGATATTCTCGCCCATCACGTTCTCGCCCATCACCGGCGCGCGCCGCACCTCGGTGAGGTAGTTCAGGGTCAGCGACACCCAGACGATGCCGTAAAGCAGCATGAAGCAACTGGAATTGATGCCGAGCCAATCGAGAATGGCGCCGAACATGATCGGCAAAAAGAAGCCGCCGAGGCCGCCCATCATGCCGACGATGCCGGTCACAGTACCCATATTCTCGGGGAAATCGTCGCCGACATATTTGAAGGTCGAGGCCATGCCGCAGGCAAAGGCGATGCCGAGCACAAACAGCAGTATGGCGAAGAACCAGGTCGGCAAGGCAATGCCGAACGTAGCCGGACCATTGATGGTATGGATGGTCAGTTCCGTCCTCGGATAAGAGAGCAGGAACAGGCAGATCCAGGCGATCCACAACACCCACCAGGTCACGTTGTGGGCGCCGTAGCGATCCGATAGCCAGCCGCCGAAGGCGCGAAAGACACCGGCCGGCAGCGCGAAACATACCGCGAGCAGAGAAGCCTGCGCGATGGTGAAGCCGTATTCCGACTTGAAATATTGCGGCATCCAGATTGACAGCGCGGTGAAGCCGCCAAAGACGATGGAATAATACTGGCAATATTTCCACACGCGCGGATCACGCAGCACCTTGAGCTGCGTCATCATCGAGGGCGAGACCGCCGCCCGCGCCGGGTCAGGTGCCGAAAACACCCAGAAGAGCACTGCGGTCGCAACGAGCGCGACGGCATAGACCTTGGGCACCACCGGCCAGCCATAGGTGTCGATAAGCCAGGGCGCCACGAACATGTTGAGCGCAGCACCCACGGTTCCGGCGCCGAAAAAGCCCATGGCGAAACCGCGCTTTTCCTTCGGAAAGAAGCGCGCGACATAGGGTGTACCGACCGAGAAGGACGCGCCGACCAGCCCGAGCGCCAAGCCAAGCAGGATGAAATGCCACAGCGCCGTGGCGTAGGCCGAAATCCAGACCGGAACCGCACACCCCAGAAGCAACGCCAGCATCAGGCGGCGGCCGCCCAGCCGATCGGTCCAGATGCCGAGCGGCAGCCGAAACAGCGCGCCGGTCAGAACGGGGGTCGCGGTAAGCAGGCCGAATTCCATCGAACTCAGGCCAAGCTGCTCGCGGATCGGGATGCCGGTGACGCCGAACATCATCCACACGGCAAAGCAGATGGTGAACGCCCATGTGGTCACCACCAGGATAACGGTGTTCGACGAGCCGGCCATCCCCATCCCTCTCGTACATGGGTTCGACATCAGGAAGGCTAGCACAAAAGACCGTGCGCCTGTCAATCAAAGCCGACTGGACATTCCGAACCGTCGGCACTTCCGTGACCGGGAATGCGACAATGCGCGAACCTACGATGTACTCGTAGCCGACCGCACGATCTTCGGCGTGGACGGCCTGTCGATGCTCAAGGCGCCGCCTGGGGCGCAGGCGCCGATGACCTTCTTGGCGGCTACGTATCAACCACCGCATGTAGGGAAGTCGGGCCAGCGGCGGCCATTGGCTGGCACTGCCTTGCCACTGTATGCCCCGCCGCTTACCGACGTCTGCGCCGCGCCTCCCTGATCGTCGCCTCGATCAGGATGACGAAACAGCCGACCAGCAAGATCGCGCCGGCGAGCAGCGGCGCGATATGCGCGGCAAACGACAGCAGAGCCACGATCCCGACCAGCAAAAGCGTCGCCAGCGTCAGCCTGGCGTCGGCCATGAACATGCCGAACAGTTCCCTGGCGACTTCGGCAAGGACCTTCAACGCAGCGCCTCCCGCCCCGGTTGCCGCAACAGCGAAGCAGCCGCAAGCCCGACAGCCAGAAACAGGGCAACGAACAGCAAAAGGGCCAGATCCTGTCCCGGCCAGTCGATGCCGAGCCCCTCGCCGGTCCAGAACACACCGAAGCTCGACAGCATGATGCCGACACCGAACTTCAGGGTGTTTTCCGGCACGTTGGCGAGTGGTTTGCGGACCAGAATGCCGACAGCGGCGATGCAGGCGCAGGCGGCCAGCGCGCCGAGCGACGCGGGCCAGAGCAGACCACGGCCGGCTCCCACCGCGATGACGATGAAGACGACTTCCAGCCCTTCGAGCAGCACCGCCTTGAAGGCCGCCAGGCCAGCGACCCAGCCGAGAGCACCCTCGCCGCCCGCGCGCTGCAATTGGGCCTGCTCGGACAGGAAGATCGCCGCTTCGTCATGCAGGGCGATGACGCCGGCTGCCCGCAAGATGGCCTTGCGCAGCCACCCCATGCCGAACAGCAGAAGCAGCACGCCGATGACCAGTTGGAGGAGATGAAGAGGAACGCGGTCGAGCAAGGGACCAAGCAGCAGGATCAAAAATCCCAGCACCACCAACCCGGCTGCAGCGCCAAGCAAGGCCGGCTTCCAGCCGCGCATGGTCGCGACCGCCAGAACGATGGTGAAGGCCTCCACCACTTCGACCAGCGAGGCTACGAAGGCCGACCCGATTGCCGGCGCGGCGACACTCCACGAAACCACGTCCATAATCGGTCCACCATGCTGCCCGACGCGGCACACTAAGAGCCTATGGGATCGCGCAGTCAATCCATCCGAGCAGTCCAGGTATCGGATAAATTCGAGGAGACCAAAAGAGAACTCCCCCGCCAGAGCGGGGGAGCGGCAATCGGTCTGAAAGGCGGATTACATCTTTCCGCCGTTCTTCTTGCACTGGGCACGGAATTTCTCGCGGTCCTTGCCATGCAGGCCCTTGGCATCAGCCATCGACGAGCATTGCTTCGAGATAGCCGTCTTCTCCGGGGACATTTTCGCCGTGGATTTCTTGGCCGTGGTCATGGTGGTGGTCGCGGCAGGCGCCGTGGTCTTTGCCGTGGTCGCGGAGGCAGCGAAGGCTCCGGTTGACAGGAAGCCGGCAACGGCAACGGAAGCAATGAATGTCACGATCTTCATGGTGTTTCCTTTCGGTGGAGACCTGGTCCTTTCAGGACCCGCCCCCCAAACCATGACACCGTCTTCTTTCCCCAGTTTTTCTCGTTTGTTGAATTTTGTTTCCGAACTTTGGTGAAGAAGTGGCAGGGTCGGCACGTGAGTTCTGGTTTCTCGCCGAAACCGCAGCAACAACCTCCACCTGCCATCAGGCTCTATGGCTCAGGCCGCGCGACATTCAAGAACGCCAGCGGACAGGCCCGCCTCCGTCACATTGGCAAGGCGACGTTCAAGGCGGGAAACCGGGCCGCGTACGAGACAAGCCTTCGCAGGCAGGATACGGCGGCGTGAACTGCGTCGGCGCCCGGAGCCGCGGAACAGTGGCCATATGCTGGAACGCGGCCGGCCCCTGACTGATGATTTTCACCGGGGCCCGACCAGGGGCAAGCTGAGGAGACTCAAGGGCTGACCGTTGCAAAGGTGCTCGACGGCGGACTGAACAGGCGACGCATGAACCTGTCGAGTGTTGCAGAAGCCGTTGCCACCAGTAGCGAGGCAACGATAACGGCGGGCAGAAGAAGCGGATAGGGGACACGGTCCAACACACCGGCGCTGACCAGAAACATGACGATCAGTCCGTGCAGCAGATATATCGACATCGAACGTTTTCCGAACCATGCAAGTACCGTCGAGCGATCCGGTACCAGAGCGCAAAAACCCATCACTCCGGCCAGGCTCAACGACAGCACCATCAGCCGACCGAATCCGGGATACGATGTAAAGGGCCGCGCGCTATCGTAATCATGGCTCCCCGTCAGTACAGAGCCGTCCAGGCCGTTCAGCCACCATACCGTCACCGCCAGCATGGAAAGCCCAAACAGGCACGAAAAGGCGGGGCGATAGCGCCGGGCCAATGCCACCAGTTGCGAGCCGTAGAGATGGCCGAGCACGAAGAAAGGCAGGAAATAGATTGTGCGGGCTGCGCTCAACGCATAGCCGACGGCATCGTCGTAACCGACAAAGATGGCACCGAGGAGCGACAGCGACAGCCCGACGGGAGAGGCGAACAGCGGCAGCAGAAGGCGCCAGGCAATCAGGCTGGCGATGAACCATAGCAGCCAGTACGGCGTCAGCGGCGAGTAGCTGTACCAGCCGGTGAGTTGGGCGGCGCCGAGATAAATGAGCTGAAAGACCACGAGCGGGAAGAACAGCGTCCACGCGATCTTCTGATAGTCGCGGCTTTTCAGCGTCTCGCGCGCGAAGATGCCGGAGAGGAAGACGAACAAGGGCATATGGAAGGCGTAGATGTCGGTATAAAGCGTCTGGAGCAAGGCTGACTGCCCGGACGGTTTTTCGATCAGGTGGCCAAAGACGACGAGGAGGATTCCCGCCCCCTTCAGCGCATCGATGTGACCGTCGCGGCCACTCACGGCTGTAGTCATGTCGTAACCGCTCCGTGGGTCTTCACCCGCTCGAGGTAATGCATCGAGTGGCGATGAACACCCCACGCGGGTCCGCGTGTGCCGCTGGATGCTTGATCCAGTGGCTGTCGGAAGCGGCAAGCCCTTGCTGTTTCAGGCGTTGCGCTGCCGTGGCGCGCTCACAAACCTATCGATCAAAAAGGATGAAAACGCAGCCCGGAATGTGACCAATCGAGGGTTGACGTGCTCATTGGAACCGGGCCGCATAGACATGGTACGGACCGGCCGGATGTTAAAATGGCGGTGACTTTCTGAGCACGGCCGCGCCCTGAAGCAGCTTGTTTGGATGATGCGCATGACTGAAAAGAAATCGATTTTGTGCTTCGGCGACTCGCTTACCTGGGGCTGGATTCCGGTGATCGAGGGGCCGCCGACCCGGCGTTATCCGTACGAACAGCGCTGGACAGGAGCGATGGCGTCGTATCTCGGCGACACCTGCCATATCGTCGAGGAAGGTCTCAGCGCGCGTACCACGAGCGCGGATGATCCCAACGACCCCCGGCTGAACGGCAGTGCCTGCCTGCCGACCCTGATCGCCAGCCATCTGCCGCTCGATCTGGTTATCCTGTTGCTGGGCACAAACGACATCAAGCCGTTCTTCAACCGAACGGCTGATGACATCGTCGGTGGAATGGCCAAGCTGGTGGGACAGGTGCTCGCGGGCGGCGGCGGCATCGGTACGCTTTATCCCGCTCCGAAATGCCTCGTGGTCGCTCCCCCTCCGCTGACGCCCAAGCCCTACCCCTATTTCCGGAATACGTTTGGCGGCAATCATGAAAAATCAGCGGAGCTGGGCAAGCTATACCGCGACATGTCGGACGTTATGAAAGTGGACTTCCTGGATGCGGGTGGCTTCATCACCACCGATGGCTGCGACGGCATCCATTTTACCGCACAGAACAATCTCGATCTCGGCAAAGCCATCGCCGACAAGGTCGTAGCAATCTTTGAAGGGCATCCGACAAGATGATCCGGCTAAGCACCACGGGAAAGTCGGGGTGATTGGCGATGCATTCGCCCTGCGACCATGAGCGGCTCCGGCGCCGCTCTATCGCAGGCCGATCACTACTCCTGCCGCAATGATCGCAAGGACTGTCGCCGAAATCGCCGAATAGACGAAGTCGCACGCCCGCAGAAACATGAGAAGCAGCAACATCACCCGGGCGACCGGCAGCAGAATGAAGAGCACGATGCCGGTGTTTACCAGATCCAGACCATGCGCATCGGGGCGGATCGCCTTGACGACAACTCCAAGTGCTATGACTGCCGAAGCGATCCATGTGCCATACCACAGAAGCGACGCGATAACCCCGTCACGGTGATCCGCTCTATCCATTCGACGTTTCACAGCAATTGAATCCCAAACGCCATCATCAGCATCTGGATGGCCAAAAGCACGAGTACGATCACGAAAAAGATGCGCAACTTGTCGGCCGGGAGCCCCGTTAGAAGCCTGGCTCCGGCAAGCGCGCCGACGACGGAGCCGAGGGCCACCGGTCCCGCGATATCGGCGTCTATGTCTCCCCGCACGAAATAAGCCCCTGCACTGGCGGCGGCCGTTACGCCGATCATGAAATTGGACGTCGCCGAAGACACCTTGATGGGGAGTCGCAAGGCGGTGTCCATAGCGGGAATTTTCAGAACGCCAGACCCGATGCCCAGCAAGGCCGAGATCAGGCCAGCGCCGTACATTAAGACGAGACCGAGCGGGACATGGCCGACCTGGTAGGCGATTTCACGCCCGAGTACGCGGTCTGGAAAGCTGGAATGAAGGTCCAGGGTCGTGGCCCAACTGCGCGTCGGCCGCTCGGCCCCGCTGGTCTTCTCACGCCGCCGGGCGAGCATTTGCTGTGCGGACAATGCAAGTATGGCGGCGAACAGGGCATAGAGGAAAGCCGTCGATACGATGCCAATAAGAAACACGCCGGTCAGGGCTCCAAGCGTCGTCGCTGTCTCCAGCACGATGGCAAGGCGCACATTGGTCAGGCGGCTTTTCAGAAACGGGGCAGCGCTGCCGCACGAGCAGGCGATGACGGAGATCAGGCTCGCCCCGACGGCAACATGCATATCCACACCAAACAACAGGATGAGGATTGGCACGATAAAGATACCGCTCGCCATGCCGAGCACACCTCCAAGGGCGCTCGCGCCAAAGGCAGCTGCAAACAACCAGAAGGCGGTCGATATTGCCATGAATTACCATCTCGATCAGGACCGCCGCCAGCACACCAGTCGATTGGCGAACCTGGATGGGTGGCCCAGCGCTGGCGGAATGATGTTCAGGCCAGACGCATCGCGATGAATCAAAAGCCGATATCGGTATTCTGAAATCCCCAGGATGCCATGTAAAGGCTGCAACCGGTCGACTCTACTGATTGACTCCGCCAGCTGTCACCGTTCAGCCAGCTGTATACGCGGCTCAGCACGAACTGAACGCCTCGTCCGATAAGGAAGCAGCATTGGGCGTTGCAGGATGCTCCCCCTAAGCGCGGGAACTCCTGCGGTCATCGATTGAAAATACCCGACGATCGATGCGCCCAGCATCATGAACACTATCCCGGCTTGGAGGAAATAAGACTGCTATCTGCCGGACGAGCAGTGATCAGGCAAATCCCAGAAACGACAGGACCGCTATCACGGCTACCGAGAAAGCACCCAAAAGAATCACATAATTCATGGCATTCCCTCACGCTTGATGCGGGAAGAACTAGCGGTTCAATGGCGATGCCGCTTTGCGTTTTGACAACAAAGTCGTGCGTGCTCCCGTTCGCCATGGCGGGCTTTTGGGTTTCAGACTTACGCTGAGATTGGCCTTTGCGCCGTTGTCGCAAGCTCCATTGCCGAACTGGCCGGGTGCCGGAGACGCCAAGCGTGGCGCCGGCATGGTGACGCTGAAAGCAAGGCTCCGGCCGATCACGCCGGAAGCAATACGACCGATTACAACGAAACCTGACCGACGTGCCTTTGAATTGGCTCCCATCCCACTCATATGGACCCAGGACAAAATATTCTGGTATCGGTAGCCAAAGGGCTCGCCGCGATCCTGGGTGTTCGTCTCATTCACGGCACAATCACGTTCGCATCGCGGTATGAACCGAGGAGTTCATCATGAAATACCTGGCGCTGATCGCCCTGCTTGCCCTCGCCGGTTGCGGTATGGGCAAGGCCTATAGCGATACGGGCAAGATGTTTGACAAATACGGTTGCATGGCCCGCGATATAAAAGGCCAGCCACCTTGCCCACCGGAACAACCGTGAGCACCGCCCACGAATAGAACGGCGAGTGGGTACCGACCGGCGGAAAAACAGCAGAACGTCGGCCGCCGATTTCGGTGAACCAGCCCACGGTTTTTACCCTCTTTACGCAAGTAACTTCCCGGAGAATTCCGGACCGTCGTCGCCCTAAAACCGACCCTGTGTCATTCTTGCATTTGCCGCGTCGACTCACTGCCGGTATGTAGGGGCATGATCAGGTTTTCTCGTACGGCGGCACTCGCCTTGCTCGCCATTATCGTTTTCGCAACGCTGTCGCCAATCCAGATGCGGCCGCACATTGCCGACGCCAATCTGGAACGCGGCTTGGCCTATGTATTGTTAGGCCTTGCCATAGCGATCGGCTTTCCCAAACGCCTGTATCAGGTCGCGATTTTCGTCATCTGCACAGCCGGCGTCCTGGAGATGCTCCAGATCATCGATCCGGGCCGCCACGCACGTTTTCTCGACGCTTTCCTGAAGGCATCCGCCGGTATCGCAGGAATTGCCTTGGGACACCTTCTCGTCCGGGCCGCAAACCGTATGAACATAGCAAAGGTGCGAAGCGACCCGGCGAGCCCCTGATGTCAGGGCTTCGCCGCGAGAGCGTCAAACGCGGTAGCGATTACACCTATGACCGCTCTATCCTCTGGGGTTGTCCGATCGGCGGCTCGCCCTGATCGCCGCCGACAAAGCTCATCCACCCCTTCTCAAGGAATAAGCACCGTCGCGCCGACGGTACGCCGCGCCTCCAGATCTGCATGGACCGACGCCGCCTCTTCGAGCGGGCGGCGCGTGATCGTGTCGGCGCGCACTTCGCCGCTGGTCAGCCGCGCAAACAGATCGACGGAGCGCCGCTCAAGATCGCTCCGTTCGGCAATGTAATCGAACAGCGTCGGCCGGCATGCCGAAAGTGATCCGGCCGCCAGATCCGACAGGGCGAAATCGCGGATCATGCCGGACGATTGCCCGAAATTGGCGAACATGCCGAACCGCTTCAGACATTTAAGCGAACCGCGCCAGGTATCGTGACCGACGCTGTCATAGACGACTTCGCAGCCGCGGCCGCCGGTGATCTCATTGACCACTGCCACGAAATCCTCCTCGCGGTAGTTGATGACGTGGCTGTAGCCATGTGCGCGGGCAAGTTCGAGCTTTTGTGCCGAACCGGCCGTGCCGATGGCGGTTGCGCCGATGGCCTTAAGCCATTGGCCGATGAGAAGACCGACGCCGCCGGCCGCCGCATGAACCAGAACCGTGTCACCCGCCTTGACCTTGTAGGTCGAGGTTACGAGATACTGGGCGGTCAGGCCCTTCAGCATGACGCTCGCCGCCACGTCGTCGCTGACGCCGTCGGGCAGCTTGACCAGATGGGCGGCGCCCAGCGTGCGCCTTTGGCGGTAGGCGCCGGTTTTCAGGACATAGGCGACACGGTCGCCGACGGCGAGACCGCTCACATCCGGCCCCAGTGCCTCGACGACACCGGCAGCCTCGGCGCCCGGAATCATGCTCTCCTGCGGCCATGGATACACCCCCTTGCGGAAGTAAATATCGATGAAATTGACGCCGATCGCCGTGTGCCGCACCAGCACTTCTCCCTCGCCGGGAGGCAGCGTTTCGAGATCGGTCCATACGAGCGCCTCCGGACCGCCCGGCTTGGAAACAATCAATCCCTTGCTCATCGTCCCGTTGCTCATCGTCTTGTCCTCAGCTTTCGACGTCGAAGACCGGGTCCACCGGAATTTGCAGGGCCGTCGCGAGAGTATTGGTCTGCGCGGCAAGACCGACGATCGCGACCAGGTGCGCATGTTGCGCATCGCTCATGCCCTTGGCTCGCGCCGCCGCCGTATGCGAATGAACACAATAGGTGCAGCCGTTGGCCGTGGAGACTGCGATGTAAATCATTTCGCGGACCAGCGGATCCAGCGCGCCCTCCCCACCCATAATCGCCTTCAGCTGCCCCCATATGCGGGCGAGATGGGCGGGATCATTGGCCAGCCCTCGCCAGAAATTATTGACGAAATCCGATTTTCGCGTCGCGCGGATATCGTCAAAAACGGCCTTGACGGCCGGGTTGGCCTCGGCTTCTGCGTCGGTCCACAGTTTCACGGTTGCCATGGCAGGTTTCCTTTCCGTCAGGCGTGTGCCCATTCCCAGTAAAGAGCGCGCGCGCGTTTCGCGAGCGGCCCGAATTCCAGCTTCCTGTCGTCGAAGGCGCTGACCGGCACGACTTTGCTCATGTTACCGGTGGAGAAAATCTCGTCGGCCTGCCGGAAATCGTCGATGGTCAACGAGGTTTCGTGCACCGCAACCCCTGCCTGCCGCAAAAGCGAAATCACGCGCTGGCGGGTGACGCCATTGAGGAAGGTGCCGTTGGGAACGGGCGTGAAGACTTCACCGCCGCGCGCCATGAACACGTTGGAGGTCGCCGTTTCGGCGACATTGCCGAGCATGTCGGTGACCAGCGCGTTATTGAAGCCCTTGGCCTTGGCCTCGCGCATCATGCGCGCATTGTTGGCATAGAGGCAGGCCGCCTTGGCGTTGACCGGCATAACCTCCATGGTCGGGCGGCGAAACGAAGTGGTGGTGACGCTGAAGCCCGACGGCTGCGCCATCGGTATTTCTTCCAGGCAAAGCGCGAAGGCGGTCGAGGACGCCAGCGGCGGCACGGTGCCGGCGTCGCTCTCCTCGGCCCAGTACATCGGGCGGATATAGACGTCCGCGCCGGGGCTGAACTTCTTCAGCCCCTCGCGGGTCAACACTTCGATGGCGTCAGCCGACAGGGTCGGCTCCAGGCCGAGCGCACGGGCAGATGCGTTGATGCGGGCGCAATGCAGGTCGAGGTCAGGCGAGACGCCCTCGAAGTGCCGCGCGCCATCGAAGACCAGCGAACCCAACCAGGTGGCGTGGGAGGCGGCGCCCAGGATACGCACGTCGCCCTCTTGCCAGCGCCGGTCATAATAGGTCCAGGTCGTGCGTTTGGCGGTCATTTTCCAACTACTCCTGCTTGTTGCACCGATTTCGACGCCGACGCGCTCAATGCACGGCGGCGTACATGATCTTTTCTTCCGTTGCCTCGGCTGGCGAGAATTCTTCCACCATGCGGCCCTGGCGGCACACGAGGATGCGGTCGGAAAGGTTCATGATCTCGGGCAGGTAGGAGGAAATGACGACGACAGCGAGGCCATTGTCGGCC
The DNA here is from genome assembly GCA_049647745.1 of Mesorhizobium sp. Classification (GTDB taxonomy): domain Bacteria; phylum Pseudomonadota; class Alphaproteobacteria; order Rhizobiales; family Rhizobiaceae; genus Mesorhizobium. The sequence continues at coordinate 11,301 of JBARYG010000091.1, read as the reverse complement.
AGTTTTCGAATCAATTGATGGATTTCGGCGATGGCGCCGACATCGACGCCACGCGTCGGTTCGTCGAAAATGACGATGCGAGGCTCCTGCACCAGACCCTTGCCGATGACAACCTTCTGCTGGTTGCCACCCGACAATTCCACCACCCGCGCATTGTCGTTGATGGCGCGAATATTGAGGCGCTGCGTCCACTCCGCCGCCAGCGCCCGCATCTCCTTCAGGCTGATGATCGCCGATTTCTCCTTGCCGGCGGCCAGAAGCCCGGAAAACAGGTTCTCGGCAATCGACATGGTTTCGAAAAAGCCTTCGCTCTTCCTGTCCTCGGTGACATAGACGATGCCGTCCCGCACCGCCTCGCGCGGAACGAGGTAGCGCACCGGCTTGTCCTCAAGCTCGATCGCGCCGCCGCGCAGGAAATCGCGCTTGTAGATGCCCGATACGATCTTGAAGGTTTCGGTTCGACCCGAGCCGATCAGGCCGAACACGCCGGTGATCTGGCCGTCGAAAATCGAAAAGGAATTGTTGCGCACGATGTTGCTCATGGAAACGTCCTGCACCGACAGGACTTTCCGGCCGGGTGGGCGCAGAGCCTTCTCGTCGCGCTTCTGGTACAGTTCGCCTGACAGGGTTCGGCCGACCATGGCGGCGATGATCGTTTCGCGATCGAATTTCTCCACCGGCCCGCTCGCCACCAGTTCGCCGTCGCGCAGGATGGTGATGCGATCGGAAATCAGCAGGGCTTCTTCGAGCGCATGGCTGATAAAGACGATCGAGACGCCGCTTGCCTTGAGACGACGGATCAGCGCGAAGAAGTGACGCTTCTCCTCCGGCGTCAGCGAGGCGGTCGGCTCGTCGAATATGATGACTTCGGCATTATGGTGGACGGCGCGCGCAATCTCCACCATCTGCCGCTTGGCCGCACCCAGCGTCTCCACCATCGCAGCCGGATCGACCGGAAAGTTCAGCGATTGCAGGAATTGCTGGGCAGAGATGTAGGTGCCACGCAGCCGGTTGAAGAATTTTTCGGAACCCAGATAAAGGTTCTGCGCCACCGTCATCGAAGGAATAAGGCTGGTTTCCTGGAACACCATGGCGATGCCCGCATCCAGGGCCTGATTGGGCGAGGCGAAGCGAACCTCGCTACCGTGATAGAGGATGCGACCGGATGTCGGCTCGACCACGCCAGCCATCATCTTAGTAAGAGTAGACTTACCAGCACCGTTTTCGCCGAGCAGTGAATGGACCTCTCCCCGATGAAGCTGGAAGTCGACATTTTTCACCGCCGGCACGCCGCGGTAAGCCTTGGTAATACCTTCGACCTGGACGATGATTTCTGGAGAGGAAAGCGCCATTCAGTGGTCCTCCCTCTCGGCGGAACGTGCAAGATCGATATCGAGGATACAGTCGCCGCCCTTTGAGGCGACCCAGAGGCGGCCATTCTGCTCGAGCGCGCTGCATATGCCGTGACGTCGGCCATTGGCACGGCTGTGCAGGCTGAAAAGCGGCTGCATCTTCGCATCGAGGCGCACCACCAGCCCGAACGAACGGCTGGGCGACCAGGGCTTGTGGACGCCCATGGTCTTGATGCCCCCGCATTGCAGCGGCTCCAGGAAACTGCGCCCGGAAGATAGCGCCGGTGCGATCCAGTAGGGAACGGGCACCTGCTCCAGCATGTCGAGCCGGTAGTGCTCTTCCTGCAGCACGAATTCGATCAGCCGGTTGCGCGGCGCAAACAGGGCAAGCCAGGCGCCGCCATCGGCGGTGGCGGCGAGCCGTGCCGGATAGCCGGGCAGATTGTCGATGACGATGCTGCCCGCCGCCGTACCGTCATAGCGCAACAGCCGATGCCGCCAGCTTTCCGCAACGATGACACCATTCCCCGCCGGCAGAACGCCGTAAGGAAAGGCGAGCCCGCCGGCAATACGATCGAACGTGGTATCCCCGGCAGGCATTTTCCAGACCGAACCGGAAGCGCCGTGGCGCATCAGGTCGGCAGACCATTGCGACGGCGCAAAGTCGGCCGAGCCGTTGGCAAGCCATAGCGTTCCATCGGGCGCATAGCTCAAGGCGGTAATACAGCCGACGCCAGCCGGCAGCTTTTCCTCACGCTCACCGACATAGATCTTTCCGCTATCGAGCGCCGCCGCGATCTCGCCAGAAGCGGAGACGGCCAATGCTGTGATGGGCGCGTCGAAGCTTTTCAGAAGCGCCGGCCCGCCTGCGCCGCCAAGCCGGTAAAGCGCGTTGCCGCTGCTGGCGACCAACCCTTCGGGCGTTTGCGCGATATTATCGGCCTCGCCAAGCGGCGTCACCGAAGCCGCGTCGTCCAGTTGCGTATTGGGCCGAAAAGCACCGTCGAGCGGCGGAATGGTGACGGCCTTGCCGCGAAACAGATCGAGGATCGGGTCGAGAATCACGCTTTCCCTCCCCAATAGGAAACTGGACTTACCCAGTTCTGGTCCGCGCCGGAAATCCGGTAGCGGCCGATACGGTTGTTGAGGATACCGCCGACGAACAGGTAGCCCTTGTGTTCACGCATCGACGTGACCATCGGATGCGACGCACCGGACAGATCACCCAATGCTTCGACGATATCCCCGCGCTCGCTGAACTTCACCACGCCGCCGGTGTTGATGTTGGGAAACAGCCATTCGTCCTGCGGCAGGCGCCGCGTCATGCGCTTGCGCATGTCGGGATGGCGCAGCGAAAGGTCGAAGCTCGGCGTACGCATGCCCAGCCACGCCATCCAGTAGTTGCCGTCCGAGGCGCGATTGATGTTGTCGGGGTAACCCGGCATATCCTTGATGACGCATTCGGCGGTGCCAGCCTTAGGTCCCTCCAGCCAGTAGCGATGCACGCGGCAGGCCCAGCTTTCCGCGAAGAACAGCGATTTGCCGTCATGAGCCATGCATACGCCGTTGGTGTAGCGGTAGCCGTCGAGCAGGGTTTTCGTGGAACCGTCCTTCGGGTCATAGACGAGCAGGCGGCCGGTGGGGCGGTTCTCGATGGAATCGAGCGCCCAGTCATGCGCATCGTAGCGCTTGGTCGAGTCGGTGAAGTAGATGCGCCCGTCCGGCGCGATATCGCAATCATTGGGATCGCGCAGCCGCGCGTCGTCGACGATCGAGGTCCAGGAGCGCGCCGTTTCCGCCGAAAGCCGTTTGACGACGCGGTCGGGCGACACCGAATACAGCCCCATGGCGCCGACGCACGAAATCAGGTTGTCGTCGCGGTCGAAGGCCAGGCCGAGCGGAAAGCCGCCAATATGCGCGAACACTTCGGAACGCTTGTAGTCCGGTGCGAAGAACCGCACGATCTCGCCATGGCGCGTGCCGCAATAAAGATGGTCGTCGCGGTCGAGGACGACGTCTTCGGGGCCCTCAAGTTCGCCCAGTCCGATATGGCCGGCTTCGGAGAGGCGGTTGTCTAGTTCGTAAGGCGTGCCGGAACCGGGTTCGGCCGACTGTGCCTCGCCCATTTTCAGGTAGACCGGCGCGACATAGACCTCGTTGAGCACCTTGTGGCGGTTCTTCAGCCAGCGAATATCGACGGTGACCGCAACCGCCAGAAGGATGCCCAGCACCATCTGGTTGGTGCCGGTGCCGTAGCCCATGCGGATCAGGCCATTGGTCATGGTCAGGACGATGATCGCGCCCATCAGCCCCTTGGCCACCGAGCCACGCCCACCGCCCAGACTGACGCCGCCGACCACCGCGGCCGTCAGCGCCATGATCTCTAGATTGACGCCGGTTCCCGGACCTGCGCCGGAGAGTCGGCAGGCGATCAGAAAGCCGCCGATCGACGAGCAAAAGCCGGAAAAGACATAGGTCATGAAGACGGTGCGGCGCACCTTGATGCCGGCATTGTGGGCCGAGCGGCGCGATCCGCCCACCGCCAGCACATGCCAGCCGGGGCGCAGGCGGGTCAGCACGATATGGGTAACGAGAGCCAGTATCGCGGCCAGCCACACCGAAATCCCCAATCCGTAGAAAGAGCCGTCGCCGATATAGTCCAGCACGCTCGACGTGGCGTCGGACAATTGCACGTCGGCGGCGTAGGCCGTGACCAGAATATCGAACAACGCACGGCCGAAAATGAAGGTTACCAGCGTGGTCAGGAAGGCGCGCAGCCGCAGATAGCCGATCAGGTAGCCGTTGACCGCGCCGAACAGCAGGCCTGCCGCGATCGCCGCCGCCAACGCCAGCCACACCGACTGCTCCAGGATGAAGAAGACAAACACCGCCGCGAAGGTGGATAGTGCCAGGATCGAGCCAACCGACAAATCGATCCCGCCGCCGAGCATAACCACCGTCATGCCGGTGACGACGATGGAGAATTCACCAAGCTGGCGGGCCGAAGCCTGCAACGAGGAAATCTTGAAGAAGCCCGGAATGAGCGAGCCGAAGATGGCGACCGTCGCCACCAGCGCCAGGAAGGGGATGGCGTTGTCGGTCCAGCGCTTCGTCAGGATTTCGCCGACGACGTGGTCGGGTATGGTGTTGTAGCGCCAGGCTTGCCAGCGTTCACGAAAGGACATTGACGGTTACTGCAATGATTGCATGGGGCCGGAACATCGGATCGAAACGCCGGGACCGGGTTTCGGACTGTGCCGATGCTCGTTCAAAATATGGGCGGCGGCACGGACCATCCGGCCGCCGCTTGTCGGCAACGGCCGCTATTTCGCCTCGGCCTGCAGCGCCTTCAGGTCCCAACAGCTATCGGGCTTGAGGTCTGCCTTGGTGGTCGCCTTCTCCAGCGTGTAGATGTAGGTGTGCGACGTGCCTGCGGGCTGGCCGCTCTGCAGCAGAAACTTGATGATGGCGTTCATGTCGGCCGACTGGCGGGCAAGGTCGGTCATCACCACCGCGCCGTAGGTGCCGTCCTCCAGCTTGTCGCAGTCCGCCGCCTTTTCGCCGCCGCCGGTCGTCACCAGAAACACCTTGCCGTCGAGCTTGGCGTCGCGGATGGCAGCCGAAGCCCCGCTGGCGTCACCGTCCCAGAAATCGATGATGGCGCACACATCGGGATGCTGCTGCAGCATGGTGGTGGTCACGTTGCGCGACGTGGTGGCGTCCCAGTTCGAGTCTGGCTTGGCCACGACCTGAAACTCGGGATTCTTGGCCAGCACCTTCATGATGCCGGCATATTGGTAGAGGCTCGACGAGTTGGCCTGATCGCCCTGCACCAGACCGATCTTCTTGGACGAATTTTCCCCGCATCCCTTGATCGCCGCTTCAGCTTCGAGCTGGCCGAGCCGGTCCCAGTCGCTGCCGACGAAAGCGTCGGCCGGGAAATTGGCAGGATTGTCGACCAGCATGACATAGGTGCCGGCGGCCTGCGCCTTCTTCATCAGCTTGGAATAGGAGTTGAGGTCGGGCGCATGGATGATCAGCACGTCAGGCCGGTCCGACGAAATCGCATCGGTGATCGCTTGCGCGCCGGCATCGACGCTCCAGTTGGGATCGCGGGTTTCGAAGGTGCCGCCCCAGGCCGTGACTTCCTTGTTGAGGTAGTGCGCCCAGCCTTGGGCGAGATCGAAGCCCATCGCCAGCGGCACGAGCATCACGCGCTTGCCGTTGAGCGCCTTTGCGTAGGCCGCCGGGCCCGGATCTTCCGCGATATCGGCTGCGAAGGAAGTGACGGCGAACGCCGACAGCGAAAAGACGGCCGCAGCCGCCATAAGTGCCTTTACGATTTTCATGCCTATCCCCTGTTTCGTTTCGTTGGTCTTTTCACAGGCCGATGCCCCGGCCCGTAAATCTTCAGATGTCGCCCTGCTGCGCCGTCTGTTCGTCGCGCGGATTGATCACGCCATCGATGATGATGGCGGCCAACAGGATGCCCGACTTGATCAGGTTCTGATAAAGGGTCGGAATATCGACGATGGTCATGGCGTTGAGCAGGATGCCGATCAGCGCCGCCCCCACCAGCACGTTGCGCACCCCGCCGCGCCCGCCCGACAGGCCGATGCCGCCGATGACCGCGACCAGGATGATGTCGTAGAGAAGCGTCGAATTGACGATTCGCGTGTTGATCGATTGCAGGCTCGCCGCCGTCAGCAGCCCGGCTATGAAGGCGACGAAGGCGGACAGCACGTAGCGCAGAACCAGCATCGGTCGCACCGGAATGCCGATATTGCGGGCAGCCACTGGATTATCGCCGGCAAAATAGATGTAACGGCCCCATTTCGTGTAGCGCAGGAAGAGAAAGAACAGGAAAGCCAGGCCGGCAAAGACGAACACTTCGATGGGAATATCGAGGAACCGCAGGCCGCCCAGAAGTTCCACCCAGTGCCCCTGCGGCACGGGGACGGCATCCTGGGTTATCAGTTGCGAGCGCACATAGCCGAAGACGAAAGAGCCCGTGGCGAGCGTCACGAAAATCGCCGGCACCTCTCCATAGGCGACAAGGATGCCGTTCAGCAGTCCGATGGCAAGCACGCCGGCGACGGCATAGCTGAAGGCCAGCACGTCCGGCGTGCCGGAATTGAGCAGTTGCAGATACCAGGCGACCGACATGGCCATGATCGCCACGGCCGAGAGATCGATGCCGCGGCCGATGATGACGATGGCCATGCCGAAAGCGAGAATGCCCAGCACCGATACGGAGCGGACGATGGAAATCAGATTGTCAGGCGCAAGAAAGCCCGGCAAGGCGAGCGCGGCGGCCGCAAACAGCAGGACCGCCAGAATAAGCACAATACGTTCCTGAGTAAGGGTACTCCACCCGACCCTTCGCATGCTTTGTCGTTCCGTTGCCGTGGTCGTGCCATCATCGCCGCCTGAGACGGAAACGCGAAGGTAGTCGTTACAAAACCTATCCGTCCAATGAATAATGTTTCTTCATTTCGGTGCGAAACAGGAATTGATTGTCAGGCAACACAGAGGCGTTCGGCAGGCGTTTGCACCTGTTCGGCAGCTTCCTTCTCGTTTTCCAGTTGAACGTGGGCGCGCAACGCATCGATGAAGCGGTGCGCGAACACGGGCAGCGGCGTGGAATGGCTCCACATGGCGCAGATGTCGAATTCGATCAGTTCTCCCCGCAGCGTAACGGGTTTTCTTAGCAGACCGCCGGGAAACGAGCGTGCCGACGAAGGCACCACCGCAACACCGTTTCCGGCGGCAGCCATGGAAAACAAGGTGTGCGGCGAATAGCTTTCCAGGACGATGCGGGGCACTCCGCCCACCAGCCGGCAGGCGGCGTCGAAAACCTCGCGTGAGGCGTGGCGGCCGTTCAGCGTCAGGATCGGAAACTGCAGCAGATCGACGATATCGACCGGCATGTTGTGGCCCGCAAAAAATTCCTCCGTCGCCAGGGCGGTGAAGCCGAGTTTTCCCAACAGGACGGTTTCGAAGGGGTCGATGGGGCTTGTCGGTCGCGCACTGATGGTCATATGCACCACGCCGTCGCGCAGCTTGCCCGCCAGTTCCGGCCCGCCGCCATCCTCGATGCGGATATCGATGCGCGGATGCCGCTGACGCCAGGCTTTGAGGAAATTCGGAAAATAACGCTCGATGAGCTGCGAACAGGCGCCGATCCTGAGAACGCCGGATTCCGCGCGCCCGAGATTGCCCGCCGACATACGCAAGCTCCTGTCGGCCAAAAGCACGTCGTTTACTTTCGAAAGGAGCGTCTCGCCGCGAGGGGTCAGGCGGACGTTGCGTCCGGTTTTTTCGAACAGCTTCAGGCCGAGATAATCCTCCAGCGCCTGTATCTGCCGCGAAAGGGCCGACTGCGTGATGTTCAGGCGCTTTGCCGCCAGGGTGAAGTTCATCGACTCCGCCGCCGCGACGAAGCCGGCGAAATTCCGGATATCCATCCGCAAGCCCCCTTTATGTGAGATGGCTTCAAGCGGCCATCGTTTTTCGTATCCTAAAGCGTTTGCAAACCGGATGGAACCGCCCGCACCAAAGCCACAAGGCCGACCGCTCGGCCGACAAGAAGCGACACCGCCTTTGCGGGAGCCGCAGGCGACAATAGTGTTCGGCGGCGAGGCGAAACAGACTGCAGAAGCAGCGTATCAGAACCGCTGTAAAGGGATCATCGCGATCGCGACACGGCCTTTTTCTTTCTTAGAACCTCATCCGTCCCCACCAGTTTCTTCGCACCGCCGGGGATTGCGGTCGAGACCACGGCAGGTGGGTCGCTCGCCGGGAAGCTGTCTTCGAGGCCTTTTTGCAGCTGGTCTTCGAGGGTTTCCGTTTCCTCCGATCGGCCGTGCGTTCTCCGCGCCTTCATGTCTTCGAGTGGTTGCGTCATGTCCGGCGAGGCTTTCACCTCGCGGATGCAGACATAGAGGTGCTCCGTCGCGAATTCCTTCATGTCGTCGAAATCCGGATCATCCACCGCAGCCTGCTCAATCGCCCCCGTCATCGCCTTTTCGAAACGGTCAAGGCTTTCGCCGCCCGCCGCCCTGCACAACCGCAGCAGCGCTTCGTGCAGCATCATCGGAGTGAAGTGGACGATCGCCTTCAGGCGGATGCCGTGCAGTTCGTCGCTTGAGCCATGTTGTAACTTCGACATGATAGCTCTCCGGGTCGGGAACGTAGCCCTTTTCAACGCGCCGCAATGGTCCCGGTTCCTCCAAAACCCGAAGTCGCTCCATAGCGGCCCGTCTTACGGAAGGTCCCGCTATTCGGGTGGCAGCATGGGCGTGCCGGCGCTGACGAGATGCTAGGACCTCAGCCGCCAATCCGCCCGAAGGCGGCGCTATGCCGCAAGGTGGGCAGGCTCCCCGTGCAGCCCACCGGTATATACTTCGGCTGAACCGTGTTTTCCGAAAGGTGCGATCCGATGACTCTACACTCTTCCATGATGCCGGTTGCGATCGTGATTTTGCTAATGCTGGCAGTTTTTTTCGCGGCTGGCGTCAGCTTTGGCTTCGTACAGATCCTGCTCATCGTCGCCATCGCCATGTCGGCGGCCATGCTTTCCGCCTTCCTCGCCGTTGCCTGGTCCAGACAGGGCTATTGAACAGACGGCCTGCATAGCGCGCCTTCGTGACCGGCCTTGGGGCATAGTCGCCACGAGGGTGAAGGCGGATAGCTTATTGGGCTTACAGCACGGCGCGTGTGATCGGATTCATACGTCGCGCTGTAAGCTTTTGTTTTTGCGCATGTCGCCCAAGCCGCTGCGCACTTTTGGGCGACATGCTTTAGGTCAGGCCATCCGGCCCAGCGCCTGAAGGAATGCGACGATGTCGATATCGAGCGGATCGTCGACAGGTTGCGGCTGCGACGACATTTTTACGATCACCGTTTCGGTCTTCGGATCGACATAGAGCCATTGGCCGTGAATGCCGATACCGCAGAACGCGCCATCGCCGACCTGATACCACTTGCTGCGGTAACGGCCTTTCGGGAACAGGTGCACCATGTCGCCGCGCTGCCATGCGTCCGTGCTGCCGGCGCCGACGGTGTCGCGTACCCAGCTTTCCGCGACGACGCGGCGTCCGTTGGCCATGCCGCCCTGCCGCATCATTTCGCCGATGCGGGCGAGATCGCGCGGCGTCATCGAAATGCCGCCGGCAGTCCGCGCGGTGCCTTCCATGTCGACCGTCACCGCGGCCTCGCTTTTCGCGCCAAGCGGCAGCCATAGCTTTTCGTGCATGAGATCAGGGATGCGACGGCCGGTTGCGCGCTCGATGACGAGGCCGAGCAGGTCGGAATTGGGTGACCGGTAGCGGAAAGTTTCGCCGTGCTCGCCCGGCAGCCTAGGCAATGTCATCAGGAATGAAGCGAGACTTTCGGTGCCGCCGCCCGGATTCCACAGCGTAGCCTTGCGATAGCGGCCATAGGCGCTTTCCGGATCGAGATAGGTTTCCTCGATGTCGATGGAAACGACCATGTCGAGCACATGGCGCACCGTCGCGTCGCCATAGGCCGAACCGGCGGCTTCCGGCAGATACTGCGTTACCGGCGCTTGCGGATCGAGCAGGCCCTCGCCGTGGATAATGCCCGCCAGAACGGCGGTGAGCGACTTGCTGATCGAAAAGATGATGTGGCGGGCGCCGAACTGCATGTACGGCGCAAACCAGTCACCGACGACCCGGCCGCTCTTCATCATCGTCAGCGCGTCGGTGTCCGAGCGTGCCAGGAACGCGGCGATCGTTTCCGACCCCGATTTCGTGATTATCTTTTCGCCGAGCAACCCGCCCATGTCCTGCACAGGCGTCTCCTCGCCATGGGCGGCCAGAATGCGGGCGCTGGGCACCAGTTCACCGGCATTCTGGAACGACCAGCGGCTGAACGGGCTCGTTCGCCAATTGGCCAGCGTCACCTCGTTGCGGCGAAAACCGAATTCCTGTTCGAACGCGCTCGCATGGGTCATGGTTTTCCTTCCGGATTGCTCTTGGTCGCTCAGCCGAGTGCGGCGGCGATGGCGTCGATCGCCTTTCTCGTCGCTATCGAATAGGCGGTATTGGTGAAATCCGGATAGGATGAAAGCTTCACCACAACCATTCGTGTGTTCCAGTCGACATGGATGAGTTGCCCGAACACGCCACGGCACGTCAGCGCCCGTGAATGCGGGTCAACGATCCAGAACTGGTTGTGATAGCTGCCCTCGGGCAGACTGTCGTTGAAATGCGGTCCATGGATACCGGTTCGCGTCGCCTCGATCCATTGCGCCGGCACGATGCCGCCGCCATCGTCCAGAAGCATCTGACCGAAGCGGCCATAGTCCCTCAACGTCGCATTGAAGCCACCATCGGCGAGCGCATAGCCGGCGCTGTCGACCGTAAAGCAGGCGCTTTCCTCCACGCCCAGCTTCTGCCAGAGCTCCACAGAAACAAGCTCGGCCAGCCGCTTGCCGGCAACCCGCTCCATGATGAAGGCGAGAACATCGGTTTCAATCGAGCGATACTCGAACGCCGCGCCATGTGGCCGGCATTGTTCCTTCAGGCTCAGGATCAGTTCCCACATGTTGGCGGGCCACTCGAAGGCCGGATCGCTGCCCGGCGGCACCGGTTTCCAGCCGGACGCGACATCGACCTGGCCGATATCCGAATACGGATCGGTATATTCCTCGCTGAAACGCACGCCGGTGGTCATGTCAAGCACATGCTGCACCAACGCACCCGCCCAGCCGGTGTTTTTCAGTTCAGGCAGATAGGCCGTTACGGGTGCCGACGGATCGATCAGGCCGCGTCCGACCAGGATGCCGCAGACCGAAGCGGTGACGGACTTGGCCATCGACTGCGACAGATGCAGCGTGCGTGGCGTCATTCCGTTGAAATAGCGCTCGAAAACGACGGCGCCGTTCCTCATCACGAGAAAACCGTCGGTATAGGTCTCGTCAAGC
>JBARYG010000090.1:0-4166 GCA_049647745.1 Mesorhizobium sp. | reverse complement strand
GGGCGATACCGAGCTGCCCGAAGGCGGAGGACTGCCGGCGGCCGGCGCACCGTTGAATCGCGGCTCGGCTGCCGAAGAAGATGCATCGCCTTCCAGCCGGCTCAGCGCTTCGTCCAGCGTCGGCAGGTCGGCGGCGTGGGTGAGCCGGATCAGCACCATTTCGGCGGCGCTCACCGGGCGGCTGGAACTCTGTACCTCGGGAATGCCCTTCAGCAGCATCTGCCAGGTGCGTGACAAAACCCTGACCGACAGCGCCTTGGCAAGGGCAGCGCCCCGGCTGCGCTCGTCCTGCGACAGCGAGGCGTCCTCGATCGCTTCGGGCACGAAGCGCAACCGGGTGACGAGATGGTTGAATTCGGCGAGGTCAGTGAGAACAGCCGCAGGGTCGGCGCCGGTATCGTACTGGGAACGGAATTCGGCGAGTGCTGACGCCACGTCGCCCTTCATCACATGCTCGAACAGGTCGACGATGCGGGCGCGGTCGGCCAGCCCCAGCATGGCGCGCACCTCGGCGGCCCCGACGCTGCCGCCAACCCCGCCTCCGCCACTATGGGCGATGGCCTGGTCGAGGATCGATAGCGAATCGCGCGCCGACCCTTCGGCCGCGCGCGCGATCATCGCCAGCGCCTCGTCGTCGACGGCGATGCCTTCCTTTTGCGAGATCGAGGAAAGATGCGCGACCAGCGCGCCGGCGTCGATGCGGCGCAGGTCGAAGCGCTGGCAGCGCGACAGCACCGTGATCGGCACTTTTCGGATTTCGGTGGTGGCGAAGATGAATTTGACGTGCGGCGGCGGCTCTTCCAGCGTCTTCAAGAGGCCGTTGAAGGCCTGGTTGGAGAGCATGTGCACTTCGTCGATGATGTAGACCTTGTAGCGCGCCGAAACCGGGGCGTAGCGCACCCGGTCGATGATGTCGCGGATGTCGTCGATGCCGGTGTGCGAGGCGGCGTCCATCTCGATGACATCGACATGGCGGCCTTCCATGATCGCGCGGCAGTGCTCGCCCGGCACGGCAAGATCGACAGTGGGCTGGTCGACGGTCGCGGTCTTGTAGTTCAGCGCGCGCGCAAGGATGCGCGCCGTGGTGGTCTTGCCGACGCCGCGCACGCCGGTCAGCATCCACGCCTGCGCGATGCGGCCGGTGGCAAACGCGTTGGTCAGCGTCCGGACCATCGGCTCCTGGCCGATCAATTCGGAGAAATTCGAGGGGCGGTATTTGCGCGCCAGCACCCGGTAGGCGCCGGCCTTACCGTTATCGCCGGAGCCGGTAGCGCCGAGGCCGGTACCGTTCTGGTTTATATCGCTTTGTCCGGCTTCGCTCATCCGCTCGTTTTGCTCCCCGGCCGTGTTCGCCCGGCCGATTCCAACAACAGAGTTTCGCCCGCGACCCGATGCTCCGTCAATGCGGCAACGGTCCGAAGCGGCGGATTAAGAAGAGGTGGGAGGCTGGAACAATGACCCGGTCCGGGCTCGTTAGGGCTGCTTCCTTCCGGACCTGACCCGGTTGGCGAGTGGATCGTCCACCACCAACCTCCCGGCCTCCATATCGGCAATTCGGAACATAAATGCAAGAGCGGCGGCTGAATCTGCTCGTCATGGCGCCGGCTGCCCAATGAATCGCTTGCGGCGGCGGAAAGGGCGCAATAGCTTCGCACGGTTGCGAGCAATTCAACAAGGGAAATGCCGATGATGGCGGGCCTGAAGGCCGGGTTCACGCTCGACGCGCGGCTGGAAGCCGACAGCGAGCAGGTGATGTGGCTCGGCCTGTGCGAACTGCGCGTGATGAACGACCGGCGCTGGCCCTGGCTGGTGCTGGTGCCGCAGCGTCCGGGTGCCGAGGAAATCCACGACATGACCCCGCTCGACCAGGCGATGCTGACCTTCGAGGTCAACATGGTGGCACAGGCGCTGAAAAAGGCGACCGGCTGCACCAAGATCAACACCGGCGCGCTCGGCAACATCGTGCGCCAGCTGCATGTCCACGTCGTCGCCCGCTCCGAAGGCGATCCCGGCTGGCCGGGACCGGTATGGGGCTACGGCATGCGCGAGCCTTACAAAAATTCCGACCTGCGCAGGTTTGCCGAAAGCATCCGGGCGGCGCTATAAACCGGCCTCGTGTTCCTCCTGCCTTGTGAGTCTCCGCTACCGATGGTTTTTCGCCTGTTTGACGCGCCCCTGCGCGAACCAAGCCAGTTCGTCGGTTTTTCCGGCAATCATATCGACCGGCAGTCGGAAAACCGCGCCGACGATTGCGTCGAAACCGCACTCGCCGACCCCTCGGCCCGCCTGCTGCTGATCTGCGGGGGGAAACTTCTGCTGAAACCGCGGGGCGAGGCCTTCGACGGTTGGTTTGGCGTTGGCGAGAGCGAGGTCCATGGCGCCAGGCTCAGCGAAGCGATCCTGCTCGGCGTTTCGGAAAGCGGACCGGTGCTCGCCGCGCCCTCCGGCCTCGAACCGGACCACCTGCCCGACACGGTCAAGGCGTTCGACTACCGCTCCGTCTATACGCAGGGACTGGTCGACGAGGCGGCGGTCGGCGCACTGGCGCAGGCGGCCTCGCTGCTGGCCTGGAACGTCAGCCACCGCTTTTGCAGCAAATGCGGCGCCGAATCGGCGATGCGCGCCGGCGGCTACCGGCGCAGATGCCCCGCCTGCGGCACGGAACATTTTCCGCGCACCGATCCGGTGGCGATCATGCTGACGGTGACGCGCGAAAGATGCCTGCTCGGCCGCAGCCCGCACTTCGCGCCCGGCATGTATTCGGCGCTTGCCGGCTTTATCGAGCCGGGTGAGACGATCGAGGACGCGGTGCGCCGGGAAACGCTGGAAGAGGCAGGCATCCGGCTCGGCCGCGTCGTCTACCACGCCAGCCAGCCATGGCCGTTCCCCTATTCGCTGATGATCGGCTGCTTCGGCGAACCGCTCGACGAAGACATCCAGGCCGACCTCAACGAATTGGAAGACTGCCGCTGGTTCTTGCGCGACGAGGTGCGCTCGATGCTGGAACGCAGCCATTCGGACGGGCTGATCACGCCGCCGAAAGGCGCCATCGCCCATCATCTGATCCGCGCCTGGGTGGACAGCGAACCAGCCGATTGAGCAAAGCGAAGGGAGGCAACATGATCCGCCATACAGTCGTATTCACGCTGAAACACGCGGAGAAATCGGCTCAGGAGACAAAATTCCTCGCCGACGCGAAGAAAATCCTGGCGAAAATACCGGGCGTCGAAAAATTCGAGCAATTGCGGCAGGTCAGCCCCAAGAACGATTACCGTTTCGGCTTCTCGATGGAATTTTCCGACCAGGCCGCCTATTCGGGCTACAACGACCATCCCAACCATGTCGCCTTCGTGCGCGAGCGCTGGCTGCCGGAAGTCGCCTCATTCCTCGAAATCGACTATGTGCCGCTCGACTAGGCCGGTCCGGGATCAGTATTCGGTGCCTTGCGCGGCGCGGTATTCATTGGCCTCGTAGACGCCGAGAATACGCACCTCACGCGAGAAAAAGCGCAACTCCTCCAGCGCGCGCGCCACATTGGCGTCGTCCGGATGGCCTTCGATATCGGCATAGAACTGCGTCGCGGTGAAGCCGCCGTCGAGCTGGTAGCTTTCAAGCTTGGTCATGTTGACGCCGTTGGTGGCAAAACCGCCCATCGCCTTGTAGAGCGCCGCCGGCACGTTGCGCACGCGAAAGACGAAGGTCGTCATCATACTGGCGTTTTCGGCCGTGCGCTCCGCCCAATGCTTGCCTTTCGACAGAACGACGAAGCGGGTAATGTTGTTTTGGGTGTCCTCGACATTTTCCTCGATGACGTCGAGGCCGTAGAGGGTCGAGGCGAGCGCCGGGGCGAGCGCCGCCATGGTGCGGTCCCTCACCTCGCTGACCAGCTTGGCCGCTCCCGCCGTGTCACCGGCCACCATTGGCTTCCAGCCGTTCTTGCGGATGTATTTGCGGCACTGGCCAAGCGCGTGGATATGCGTGTGCACGCTCCTGATCTCTTCGCGCTTGACGCCGGGCAGCACCATGAGCTGGAAATGGATCGGCAGGAAATATTCGCCGACGATGTAGAGCTTCGATTCAGGCAAAAGGTGATGGATGTCGGCGACACGGCCGGCGATGGTGTTTTCTATCGGGATCATGGCAAGGTCGGCCTTGCCGGTTTCGAC
>JBARYG010000089.1:0-6759 GCA_049647745.1 Mesorhizobium sp. | reverse complement strand
GGCCGGACCTGTGGCTGCCCTTGTGGCCGATGGCGATCAGGCCGTTTTGACCGCCCATATCGCGCAGGGCATGGAAGAAGCGGGGTTGTCGGCGTCTTCCGGGCGCGCGCCGGCCGACATTGCCCGCCGCCTGATCGAAAAGGCTGAACTGCGCAGCGTGCGGCTGTCCAACGAGGCGTTTTCGGCGCTGAAGGCGTTTCTTGCCATCGACGTGCCGCTTGCCGACGCAGCACAGGCGCTGGAAAAATTCGCGGCTGATGCCGGCCTTGCGCTGGGGGCGGCGCTGGAAAATTTCGGCGCGCGCGCGAAAGCACTTGCCGGGCACGGGCTTGCAGTAGAGGAAATCCGCTACGACGCCGCTTTCGGCCGGCCGCTCGATTACTATACCGGCATCGTCTTCGAGATCACGGCGGAAGAAGACGGTCAGGTGCTGGCCGGCGGCGGCCGCTACGACCGGCTACTGACGCTGCTGGGTGCGAAAGCGCCGATCCCCGGCGTCGGTTTCTCCATCTGGCTCGACCGGATCGAAGCGGTGCGGGGGGGCGACTGATGATTACGCTCGCGCTGCCCTCGAAGGGCCGATTGAAGGAACAGGCGCTGGAGGTCCTGGCGAAGGCCGGGCTTGGCGTGTGCCTGCCGGACGATTCGCGCACTTATCGCGCCCGCATCGACGGTTGTTCCGGCGTGGAAGTAGCATTTCTGTCCGCCTCGGAGATCGCCGGCGAGATCGGGCAGGGCGCGGTCGACCTCGGCATCACCGGCGAGGACTTGTTGCGCGAAAATCTCGCCGACTGGGAAAGCCGGGTGGAAATTTCGGCAAGGCTTGGCTTCGGCCATGCCGACGTGGTGGTGGCGGTGCCGGATATGTGGCTCGACGTCGACGGCATGGCCGATCTGGACGACGTCGCCGCCGATTTCCGCCAGCGCCACGGCCGCCGGCTCAGGATCGCCACGAAATACTGGCGGCTGACGCAGCAGTTCTTTTCGCAAAAGCACGGTATCCAGGTCTACCGCATCGTCGAAAGCCTCGGTGCCACCGAAGGCGCGCCGGCAGCCGGTTCGGCCGATATCATCGTCGACATCACCTCCAGCGGTTCGACGCTACGCGCCAACCATCTCAAGGTGCTGGGCGACGGCGTCGTGCTGCGCTCGCAGGCCTGTCTGGCGGCCTCGCGCAAGGCGCGCGACACGGCAGGCGAGGCTTTGCTTCGCGAGATCGCAGATAAGGTGAAACTCGCCGTCGAGGGAAGCTGACGGCGGCTGGTCTATCCCGCTGTTACGCTCAGTTCCGGTAGGCCGGTTCCTGCTCGTCGAGGATCGCCTTCAGTTCCGCAAGATGCCTGTCGGCCTGGCCGGGATAGTCGTCCAGTTCCTGCGCCGTCTTTTCGGCGATGGCGTCGGACAGAACGCGCATCGGGCGACCCGTCCACAGCGCCTTGATGTAGGTTTCGGCGGCGCGCTCGAAATAATACATGCGGTTGAAGGCGTCGCCGACATTGTCGCCGATCACCAGCACGCCGTGATTACCCATCACCATCACCTTGACCTTGGGGTCGGAAAGAAGCTTCGAGCAGCGCTCGCCCTCTTCCTCGAACGCCAGCCCGCCATAATGGGCGTCGACGACATGGCGGTTATAGAAGGTGGCCGAGTTCTGGTCGATCGGCGGCAGCGTCGAATCGGCGAGAGAAGCCAGCACGGTGGCGTGGATGGAGTGCACATGCATGACGCAGCGCGCGTGCGGCACGTTGCGGTGGATAGCGCCGTGCAGGCCCCATGCGGTCGGGTCCGGCGCGTCAGGACCGGACAGCGTCTCGGGATCGTTGGCGTCGATCATCAGCAGGTCGCTTGCCTTGATGCGCGAGAAGTGAACCTGGTTCGGGTTCATCAGGAACCTGGTTCCGTCCTCGTTGACGGCCAGCGAGAAATGGTTGGCAACCGCCTCGTGCATGTTGAGCCGCGCCGTCCAGCGGAAGGCGCAGGCGAGATCCACCCGCTCCTCGTAGAACGGCAGGTTGGTCAGCGGTTCTTTTTGCAGGCGGGCAATGATCATCGGAAATGCTCCCGGTCTGGGTGAAATGTCGAGACGGCGATGTTGTGGTGGACAATGGCTCGGGCTTGCTTCGCAGGCAATCGGTTTTCGTTGGTGCAGGGCCGTTCTCAGGTCGGGAACTGCGTGACCGCCAGCACCGCGAAGCCTGCCCCGATCAGCAGGCTAAGCGGCGAAAAATAGCGCACGTCGTTGGCCGCGAAGGGCTGTTCCGGCGTCAGCCGACGCCACGCCGGAGTGTAGCCGGCGATGCCGCGCCCGAGAAAGACCAGCCCGATGACGAACGCCGTGGCCGCGAGCCCTTGCGTTGCAAACGGCGTGGCGAACACGCCCATCAGCGCCATCGGCCACAGGGTGGCAAGGCCGAGACAGGCCGCGACCGCGAAACAGGCGGCCGGGCCGGGCATCGCCTCGACGCCGCGAAAGCCGCCGACCGCGCGGGCGCAGGAGGCCGCGTCCGTTCCCGGCCAGATGCCGCCGATACCCCAATAGACATGCAGCGTGGTGATAAGCAGCAGCACAAGGGAAAGGGCGAAGGCGAGAGCGATCATGGGGGAAGCCTGCGGCATTCATGAATGGTTGCCGTTCCTACCCCATTTTCGCGCAAAGGCCCAATGCCCCTCACGCCCAATATCTTTCACGAAAGAGTGTCGAAGAGCCGCATGATCCACCACGCCTGATAAACCAGCGCGAGCGCCACGAAGGCGATGTGGTAGCGGCGGTCGCGCACATAGATGGCCACGATGCACAGAAGGAAGAAAACCGGGGTGCGGATGAGGTATTCGTGCCCGAAGCGGGCAAAATGCGCTTCGCCCTTCAGCAGCGTGTCGACCACGTCGAGCAGGTAGGTCGCGCCGAGCAGGCCGAAGAACCAGCCGCGCCGCGCATAGAAATAATCCTCGTAGCTGCGATAGTCCTGCATGCTGTCGGGAAACAGGAATGCGCAAAGCAAAAACAGAACGATGGCATAGCCGATGAGGAATAGGTACTTTCCGAAGGTCCAGTTCTCGATCCGGTAGAGATCGAATTCCCACCACCAGAAATGCACGAGCATCAAAAGGACCGCCGCGACCCATGCCAGATGCACGGGGTAGAGCCGGTATTGCTTGGGGTGCTGCGCGGTGCGCGCAACGCCCGAAAGCAGGCGGGTGACGCCGAGCCCGACCACCATGCCCATGACGATGCGAATATGCGGAAAAATGTCGTGCGCTGAAATTGCCGCTTCCTGGACCGCCATCCATCCCTCACTATATGAACCGCATCAGCGGGTTCCGTCCTCGTGAGGCGATGCAAGGGGCAATCACGCGCCATGTCAATGCGTGCGGCCCTGCACATCGCTTGGAACCCGGCGGCGGGGGCTTTCGTTTCCCCACGACATGCATGCAAGCTTGAAGGAGTGGACTTTGCACCGCCTTGGATTAAATTTGTTGCTGGCGCTGGTTTTTGGTGTGGCGCTGGCGGGGCCGGTTTCGAGCCAGGGGCTGAACGGGAAAAAGGCAGTAGAAAGCATCGTCGGCGATTCGGATATTCGTCAGGAAGAGGCAACCACTTCCGCCGAGGAGCAGAAGGTGCTTGCCGCCATAGACAAGACCGCGGAAAACACCAGCGCCGTGCGCAAACTGTCGGCGGCCAAGCATGTCGACATCGTTTTCCTTGCCGATGCGACGCGCGCGCAAGGGGTTCCGTCGCCGAAGATCGAGCAAAAACTCAAGGACCATCAAAGCGATATCGTCGCCCTGCGGCAGGAGATCGAGGCCAACGCGCTGCTTTTCCATGCCGTGGATTCGCGGCGTGTCATGACCAAGGATATCCTGGCGGTCGAATTCCCCGATCCCGAAAGCGTCATCGTCTATGCCGCGTCGAAACCCTCGGGCTGAACCGGCTTCCCGATCGTCGGGCGAGCCGATCTGTTTCGGATGTGTCGCCTGAGGGACCGGTCGCGGTAACGATATTAACGATATATAGCTTGTTGCCTCCCGTCGTTTCGGTTTCTATAGAGAGACAGGCGACGGCTCGCCGGCATCCGGAGAGGCCGACAATGGCGACAGGGCTCTATCGAAACGAGATGGCGTTGCCGGGTCGGCGCCCGGATAGAGGTGGGAAAGGAACCGAATGGCTGACGAGCTGACGACGGACATCATCACGAAGATCAAGGCGCATGCCGAACCGGGTGGCGAGGAGATCACGTCCGCGACCGAACTGACGGCACTCGGCATCCATTCGCTTGAACTGACCGAGATCATCTTCGATCTTGAAGAGGACTACGGCATCGAGATCGAGATGAACACGGTCGATGCCTGGGCCAATCTGAAGAATGTCGGCGATATCGTTGAGGCCGTTCGCGCCCTGATCGCGAAAAAAGCCTGAGCGGGAACCCCATGCGCAATCGCGTCGTCATAACCGGCCTTGGCGGAATCTGCGGGCTTGGCACGGACGCTGCGGCGATCTGGAGCGCCATGCGCGCCGGCCGTTCCGCCATCGGCGAAATGACCAATTCCAACCTGCACCAGATCAAGGTCAAGACCGGCTGCGAGATCAAGGCGCTGCCGGACCACGGCATTCCCCACAAGCAGATCGTTTCCATGGATCGCTTCAGCCTGCTGGCGGTGATCGCCGCGCGCGAGGCCATGCGGCAGTCCGGGCTGGTTGCCGGCGACGCCGAAACCTACAGGATGGGCGCGGTCATCGGCGTCGGCATCTGCGGCTGGGAGGCGATCGAGGAAAATTATCGCGCCATCCTGCTTGAAGGCCGGAACCGCGCCGGTATCTTCACGGTGCCGAAGGTCATGCCGGGCGCGCCTGCCGGTCAGGTCAGCATGGACCTTGGCTTGCGCGGGCCGGTTTTCGGCGTCACGTCGGCCTGTTCGTCGGCCAATCACGCGATTGCCTCGGCTGTCGACCAGATCCGGCTTGGCCGCGCCGACGTCATGGTTGCTGGCGGCACCGACGCGCCGCTGGCCTGGGGCATTCTCAAGGGCTGGGAGGCCCTGCGCGTGCTGGCGCCCGATACGTGCCGGCCGTTTTCGGCCGACCGGCAGGGGCTGGTGCTTGGCGAAGGCGCCGGCATGGCGGTGCTGGAAAGCTATGAGCATGCCACGGCGCGGGGCGCCGTCATTCTGGGGGAAATTGCCGGCGTCGGCTTTTCGGGGGATGCCTCCGATATCGTTGCGCCGACGATCGAAGGTCCAGAAGCCGCGATGCGTGCCTGCCTGGCTGACGCCGGTTTCAATCCGGGCGATGTCGACTATCTCAACGCCCACGGGACCGGCACCAAGGCGAACGACCAGATCGAGACGGCGGCGATCAAGCGCGTCTTTGCCGACCATGCGAAGAAACTGTCGGTGTCTTCCACCAAATCCATGCACGCCCATTGTCTCGGTGCCTCCGGCGCGCTGGAAATGATCGCCTGCGTCATGGCTATCCGCGAGGGGATCGTTCCCCCCACCGCCAATTACCGCGAGCCGGACCCCGATTGCGATCTCGACGTCACGCCGAACGTGGCGCGCGAGCGCCCGGTGCGCACCGCCCTCAGCAACGCCTTCGCCTTCGGCGGCACCAACGCGGTGCTTGCCTTCAAGGCGGTTTGATCGGTTCGAACCGGGCAGGGCCGGGCGAATACACGGCCTGTCCTATTGATCGGCGTCAGTTGCGCGCCTAGCTCTTGGCTGACCCGCCACCTGCCGCGCCTTCCGCGACGATTTCCAGGAGTTTTCGATGACCGACCTTTCCGCCTTTCCCGTTGCCGCGCGCTGGCCGGCGAAACACCCAGACCTTCTCCAGCTTTATTCGGCGACCACACCCAACGGCGTGAAGGTGTCGATCATGCTGGAAGAGCTCGGGATGCCCTACGAGGCGCATTACATTGATATCGGCAAGGACGAGACGTGGACGCCGGAATTCCTGTCGCTCAATCCCAACGGCAAGATACCGTCGATCATCGACCCGAACGGCCCGGACGGAAAGCCGCTGGCCCTGTTCGAATCCGGCGCGATCCTGCTCTATCTTGCCGAAAAGACCGGCAAGCTCATTCCCGCCGATGCCGGCCTGCGCTACGAGACGATCCAGTGGGTGTTCTTCCAGATGGCGGCGATCGGGCCGATCTTCGGTCAGCTTGGCTTCTTCCATAAATTTGCCGGCCGCAAGATTTCCGACAAGCGTCCGCTGGAGCGCTACCGGGTGGAATCGCGCCGTCTGGTCGGTGTGCTGGAGACGCGGCTTACCGGCCGCACATGGATCATGGGCGACGATTATACCATCGCCGATATTTCGATGCTGGGCTGGGTGCGCAACCTGATCGGCTTTTACGAGGCGAGGGAATTGGTCGGCTTCGACGACTTTCCCAACGTCGCCGCCTGGCTGGAGCGGGGGCTTGCCCGCCCGGCCGTGCAGCGGGGACTCATCGTTCCGGCAAAGGGCTGATCCGCAACGGATCGGCGTGGCAGGGTTAGCGGGTCTTGTCTGCTTTCTTGCCGGTAACCAGCGACGCTGCCCCTTTGGCGGTAGCGACCACTGCGCCGGCAGCGACATGAACGATCTTGGTGGCGAGCGAGGGTTCGCCGCTCTTTCTGGTGCTTCCGGTAACGGGTTTTGTCGCAGGTGCCGCGGTTTTTGCAGCCGGTTCTACTCTCTTTGGGCTGGCCTTGCCGAAGGTGGGCTTCTTCGCCACATCCTTGGAGCGCTGGGCGACTGCCGCCCCGGCGCCTGCCTTCGGG
>JBARYG010000088.1:0-5522 GCA_049647745.1 Mesorhizobium sp. | reverse complement strand
GACGTCGCCGATTGCGCCTTGGCCAGCGCGACGACCGACATGCCTCCACAAACAAGCGCCAGAACGCGCGCCAATCCGCGCTCGCGCAGGATGAAGAGGCAGGAGAAGGCGAAATAGATGCCGAGCGAGGAAAACAGGCCGAGCTGGTTCTTCGACGAAAAAGCGCCGACGAAACTGTAATTGCCGTCGAGCGGATCGTAATTGTACTGCCCGAAGGCAAAGGAATAGAGCAGCACCGCGCAGATGCCGACCACGGCGCCAAGGCTCAGGGTGCGGACGCTGACTGTGCGCGCCGCGATCAGGGCGCAGACCACATGCGACAGGAACTGCACACCGGCGCGCGCGGTGACGGAGGGTGCTGCCGACCAGAACACCGACAGGCACGCGAAAGCGGCAAAGGCGACCACCCAGAACAGGCGGCGATAGTCGCCGAGCGCCTGCCGGGGATCGACAAGAACCAGCGGCAGCCAGCAGGCGTAGTAGGCGAGCACCGAAACCTGGCCGAAGCGCGTGGAATAGGCGAAGACGAAAACGGAAAGGGCGACGGCGGCCAGGCCATACCAGAAATTATGCTCGGGACTGACAAGCAGGGCCTTGGCGATTTTCATGACGCGGCTCCAGCGTCGTCGCGCAAGGTACCCGCCACCGTTCCGGTCAGGCCCGGCAACAACCCGTCTGCGTCACGTTCGGGGCGCACGGCAGGCGTCAATTCGAGGTGACGCCGGGCATGGAAACCTCGACCTTGACGACGTCGCCGGGAAGAACGGCGGTGTCTTCCTTCGCAGCCATCTCGGCGGTCTTGCCGTCCGTGGTCCGCACGATGACAAAGCGGATCGCCGGTTCCGATCCGGGAGTTGCCTTGCCGGCGGCCTCCGGCGCGCGGCCCAGAGCCTCCGTCATCAGCCCCGAATACATGCCCATCTTCAGGTTCAGCGCGTCGAGGTCGGCCTCGGTCTGCTGGCGATCCTGCGCAATTTCGGTATCACGGTCGTTCTGCAGGCTGGTCGCGTCCTGGGTCGCCTTGGCGATATCCTGCTTGGCGCGCAGGCTCGCGGTTTCCATGTCGAGGATCTTGCCCTGCAACTCGGCATTGGTCTGCTCGATGGTCAGGATGCGCTGGTTCACGACCAGCCCCTTCTGCGCCAGATTGCCGAGACCCTTCAGTTCGGTCTGCGAAAGGTCGAGCTGCCGGTTCTGGGTGACGATCTTCTGCCCCAGCGATTCGACTTCGGATTGCAGCAGCTTCTTCAAATCGTCGAGGCCCGCGAGTTGGAGGCGCAGCCGCTTCTCGCGCGCCGCCATCAGCGCCGTTTCGTCCGCGATCAATTTCTGGCCGGCAGCGCTCTTTTTCAGTTCATCGGGGAAAGCGATCTCGGCCTTTCCCTCGGCTTCGGCGACCAGCCTCGCGCGGCGCGCCAGCAGACCGTTTCGCTGGGCCACCAGCACGTCGTAATTGCCCTGCGCGGTGATGAAATCGCGCGGACCGCCTCCCCCGCCGCTGTCGGCGCGGCGCAACCCGCCCGCAAGGCTCATGGCCTTCAGCACGGTCAGGTTTGGATCGTAGGGATATTTGCCTGGTGTCTGCACGTCGCCGGCAAGGAACACCGGCCGGAATTCCGCAACCTCGACCGAAGCCTCGGGCCGATCGGGCAGCCCCAGTTTCTGCTGGAGCTGGTCGCCGATCGCTGTCGCGACCTCGGCGGTCGTCTTTCCCCTTACCGGCAATTCGCCGACGAACGGCATGGAGATCGTGCCCGAAGAGCCGACGACATAGTCGCCGCCGACCATCGACCAGTCGCGCAACGCGCCTTCCGCGCTTTGCCATTCGGCCACGCGAACGCGCAGCCTGTCCATGGTGTCGAGTTGATAATCGCCGCCCTGCGCCGTCGTCGC
Source organism: Mesorhizobium sp. (assembly GCA_049647745.1). Taxonomy (GTDB): domain Bacteria; phylum Pseudomonadota; class Alphaproteobacteria; order Rhizobiales; family Rhizobiaceae; genus Mesorhizobium. The sequence continues at coordinate 3,629 of JBARYG010000088.1, read as the reverse complement.
GAACGTTGCGGCCAGCACCAGCAGGAGCGCCGTCAACGCACGAACGGCACTTCTCGACCCGTGGATGGAGGGGGGAATAACAGCGATAGCGTTGTTCACGTATTTTTCGTCCTTTCCGGGAAACACTTGGTCGACGCAACGCGTCAATAGGTTCCGCGCGAGGAGAGTACCGCCGGCACCGTAAGCGCCAGGATTTTGAGATCGAAGGCGAACGACCAGTTCTCGACATAGTGCCGGTCGAAGGCGACGCGCGTGCCATAGGACACGTCATTGCGGCCGCTGACCTGCCAAAGCCCGGTGAGACCCGGACGTGACTGCAGGTAGCAGGCGGCGGCGTTGCCGTAGAGTTCGAGTTCGTCCCTCACCACTGGCCGCGGACCGACAAAACTCATCTCGCCCAGCAGGATGTTGACGATCTGGGGAAGCTCGTCGAGGGAAAGCTTGCGCAGCACAGCACCGACGCGGGTAACACGCGGATCGTTCTGCAGCTTGCGGGTGGCATTCCATTGCTCCCGCTCCGCCGGATTCGCGGCAAGATGCGCCGCCAGCACCTCGTCGCCATTTTCCACCATGGTGCGGAATTTCCAGCAACGGAAGACAGACCCGTTCCGGCCCACCCTGGCGTGACCATAGACGATGCTGCCGCCATCGGAAAACTTCACCAGCGCCGCCAGCATGACAAGCAGCGGGCTGAGCAGCACGATGCCGGCCAGCGCGCCGGCCACATCGAAACTGCGCTTGAATACGCCTCCTATCGCAGGCTCTATCTCGCCCTCCGATTGGGGCGAAAACCTGTTGGCCAGTCTGGCGGCGTATCTCATCTTGCTGCTCCGAAAAAATTATCAGGTCATTCTAATGCTGCATTGCAGCACACGAACAATATGGTGGGGGATATGTCACCTCTGTGATGAAAATCGGTCACACTCATTAGCCATCAGTCATATTTTGTAACACATGGAAACATTGCGAGCATCCAACCACATCAGAGCGGCGAGATACTGGTGATTTCTTCGAAATTCACCCATGGATTCATATCTAATATGCGACTCTATGATCCTTACCGAAGAACATCATCAATAATAACTTGTCTTCCTCGAATTCAGCGTAAAAATTTATGAAATAGAACTCTGGAAGAACCAGAGATCGACGTTAGACGGACTCGGCCGGCAATGTCTTATTTGCAGCCTGACGGCACTATCGAGGTGTCGCAGATGGTTAGCAAAGCGAAGGAAGCGATACCCGCATCGTGTTGCGCAGTGTTGTGGAAGCTCTTATACTTGGCAGCGCGCGGGCATTTACAAGATCAAGGCTGACGGCTCTGAAATTCGAGAGTCCTGCAGGCTCGGTGGACTCACAAAATCTACGCCCGGTCGCTGGGAGAGTGGTTTTGCGCGAGGAAGTCAAAAGGACGCAACAGGCAAACAGCGTGAAGGGATAGAATGTCCTTCGTCCTGTTCCTTCGTGGATTGATCGGTGTTCTGATCGTGTTCGCCATCGCGAGCTATGCGATCACGCAATCATGGTGGACCACCCTCGTCAACACGGTGCTGTGCGCCATTCTCATCCAGATCGGCTATTTCGCGGCGGTCCTGTTCATGGTCTGGCGCTCGGGCGCGCGCTCGAACAAGCCGGGAGGCCAGACTGAGAACGCTTCACGAAGCGATAGGCCTGCTGTGACGGCCATGGACGGTAAACCCGCAACCGAGGCCGCGCCGTTGCGCAGTGTCAGGCGCTCGCCCCTGCCCTGACCGGCGACCCGTCATCAAATCGCCTTCCAGGCCGGCCAAGGATGCCCGCAAACGGGAATCCGGCATGGCACCACCACATCCTACCGTCTGCGTCATCATCGCGGCAAAGAACGCCCAGGCGACAATCGGACGGGCAATAACTTCGGCATTGCGCGAGGTCCGCGTCGCCGAAGTGATTGTCGTCGACGACGGATCGAACGACGCGACCTCCGAAGCGTCGCTCGCGGCGGACGACGGCAGCGGGCGCTTGCGAATCCTGAAACTTCCCCAAAACAGGGGGCCGGCTTTCGCGCGCAACCACGCCATTACCCAATCGCGCGCGCCGCTGATCGCCATCCTCGATGCCGACGATTTTTTCCTGCGCGGTCGTTTCGACACCATGCTCGACGGCGAGAACTGGGATTTCGTGGCCGACAATATCGTGTTCATCGACGAGCGGACCGCCGACCACGCCGAGCCTGCCGTACCCCGCTTCGAGGCTGCGCCGCGTTTTCTCGATCTGTCCGGTTTCATCGACGGAAATATTTCCCGGCGCGGCGCCTCGCGCGGCGAGATCGGCTTCCTCAAACCCGTCATGCGGCGCGCCTTTCTCGACGCGCATGGCTTGCGCTACGACGAGGCGCTGCGTCTCGGCGAGGACTATGACCTTTATGTTCGCGCTCTCTTGAAGGGCGCGCGCTACAAGATCGTCCACGGTTGCGGCTACGGCGCGGTGGTTCGCTCCGATTCGTTGAGCGGAAAACACCGAACGGAAGACCTCAAGCGGCTCTACGAGGCCGACCGCGCCATACTGGCTTCGCAGGCGATGCCGGTCCAGGCGAAAGCGAGGCTACGCCACCACGAGCGTCACATTCGCGGTCGCTACGAACTGCGCAATTTCCTCGACATCAAGGCAAAGCGCGGCCTGTTCGACGCCGGCATGCATATGCTGAAGCATCCGGCGGCGCTGCCAGCGATCGTTGGCGGAGTCGCCGCCGACAAGTTCCAGGCCTTCACGGCAAGGAACGGCAAAAGCGTCGAGCCGGCGCTGCCGCGCTATCTGCTGCCGGCCCGTGCCGGCGTTCAGAAATAGTCGCGGCGAATCCCCGCCAATACCTCGTGAAACCGATCCTTGCGTTCTGCCAGCACGGCGTCGGCGCTCAGTTGCGGCGTCGCCCTGCTCGCCTGCCACAGAGCAAGCGTCGACGGTGCCGCAAGCACCTGCTTGGCAACGGAGCGCAGGGCCGATTTCGGCGGTTCGGTGCGGGTCATGACAAGACTTTCGCTCCTGTCGCGGCGGCCGGAACCGTCGGGTTCCGATGCCTCGAAGCTGACGCCCCAGAAACGCGCGCGCTTGGTGATGGCTTCGGCGCGCGAGGAAAGCGGGATTTGCCGGGGCCGGTAATCGACGCCGAGCGATGCCGCCCAGTCCCGCCACTTGAAGCTGTTGATGCTTTGCGAGGTCGTTACCGCAACCCAGGGCACGCGAAAGGCATCGGCAAGGATGGCGGCATGCATGGATTCGGCGACGACCAGTTCGGCCTGCGCGATCGCCCTTATCACCGCCATGGCCTCGCCGCAGGGATCGACATAGGCGAGGCCCGCCGCCTGGCAGACCAGCGGCCAGACGCCGCCGACGGTCGATTCCCAATGCGGCACGAAGATCGCGCCGCCGCTGCGGGACAGGTTCCGGAATTCCGGCATCTCGGTCACCATCACTGCGGGGTCGACGATGCCGAACCCGGCACCAAGGCCAAGCCTTTGCGCAGTCAACGGGCCGCGCACGCAGCGCACGTCCCATTCAGCCGCGTCGGAAAGATCGGGGGCTTCGCCGTAGCCGAAACCGCTGCCGACGACGAGTTTCTTTACCGCCGGAGGCAGCAGCGCCTCGTTGAGCACCGT
>JBARYG010000087.1:0-17246 GCA_049647745.1 Mesorhizobium sp. | reverse complement strand
CTAAACCACAACGGAGATTATGCGACAGCGGAGCCGCAAACCATGGAAAATCGTCACCGGCTTGTCATGGCCAAGCCCACGCACCAGATGGCCGGGGCGTTTTTATTTCGTAATCCGAGGTAGTCGGTACTCGCCGTGCACAGCCTTTCGTTGCAAATGCTGATAGCGTTGGCCGCCGCCGGCGGAGGAGCCTTCGCCGCGCGATTCGGAGTGCCGCTGGGATGGCTGCTGGGCACGGCGATCGTAACGGCAAGCTGCAGCTTCGCGGGATATCGCGTCAGATTTCCCGCCATGCTCTACCGGGGCGCCCTGGTCGTCGTAGGAACGGGCGTTGGCCTGTCGATCACGAGCGGAGTGGCCGAACAGCTCGGTTCCGTGCTCTATCTCGTACCGGTCGCCGCACTGTGCTCGATCGCCATCGGGCGGCTGTTGACACCTTTGTTCGGCCGTATGAGCGGCCTCGATATGGCGACGGCGCATTTTTCACTGGTCCCGGCAGGGATTGCCGAGATGGCTGAAACCAGTGCCCACTACGGGGCCGACGTCGGCACCGTCGCGACCATGCATGCGCTTCGGGTGCTGTTGATCGTGCTCATTTTGCCGGCGGCCCTGGCCTATGTCGTCGAGCCGCATACGAGCGTAGTCGCACCCGTCACGGGAACATGGACCTGGAGCCTTGCCCTGGCCTTTGTAATCGGAGGGTTCGCCGGCAAGCTTGGCTCGCTCGTCAGGATGCCGAACCCCTATATGCTTGCACCCATCATGGTGCTTCTGCTCGCATCCGGGTCCAACCTGATCGAGGCGCATGAGCCCCGCGTCCTGGTGGTGCTGGCCCAGATTGCCGTCGGCCTCAACCTCGGTTCCCGCTTCGATCGCGTCACCATCCAGAAACTGCCCAGGGCCTTTGCGGCCGCCCTGCCCATAATGCTGTTTCACGCCGCTCTCATGGTGGCACTGGCCTGCGGAGCGTCCTGGTTGAGTGGCGTCGACGTCCCCAGTGCCATCCTCGGCTTCGCGACGGGCGGGACCGTGGAAATGGTCCTTACAGCCAAGACCATCGGCGCCGATATCGCCTTCGTCACCATATTTCAGGCAGCGCGCGGCGTTTTCGGCAACGTACTGGCCGGGTTGATCTATCAGCGCACATACAAACGCCAGTGCCTGCCATGACCACCCTTTTTTGAAACCTATCGAGGTCCCCCATGGAAAATCGCCCACCCCGCAGCGTGCTCTATCTTCCCGGCGCCAACGCCAGAGCTCTGGAGAAAGCCCGCGAAATTCCGACCGACGCGATCATTCTCGATCTTGAGGATTCGATCGCGCCCGACGCCAAGGAAATGGCGCGCTACCAGGTGACAAAGGCGGTGAAAACGGGGGGCTACGGGCAGCGGGAGATCGTCGTCCGCATCAACGGCCTGTCAACGCCATGGGGACGCGACGATCTGGATGCCGCGCTTCGCGCCGATCCTGACGCCATCCTGGTCCCCAAGGTTTCCGACCCTGCGGACGTTTCGGCCGTTCAGGAGGCCATCACCACGGCCGGATCCAGAACCCAGATCTGGGCCATGATCGAGACGCCGCTGTCCATCGGCAATGTTTTCTCGCTCGCCGGCGCGCGGACAACCCTCACCACCGCCTTGTCGGCTTTCGTCATCGGCACCAATGACCTCGTCAAGGAAATGCAAATGCGACCCACACCGGGGCGCGCCCATCTTGTACCCCTTCTGGCCACCTGCGTCGCTGCCGCCCGCGCCCATGGCATACACATCATCGATGGCGTCTACAACGCACTCGATGACGAAGACGGTTTTCGTGCCGAATGCGAACAGGGACGAGACCTCGGCATGGACGGGAAATCACTAATCCACCCGCGACAGGTCCAGCCATGCAACAGCGCCTTCTCACCAAGCAAAGATGAAATTGCCCGGGCCAGACGTCTGGTTGAGGTTTTCGATTTGCCCGAAAACCGTGATGCTGGGGTCCTGCGAATCGACGGGCATATGGCAGAGCGTCTGCATCTTCATGTGGCCAAGCAGATACTGGCCGCCGCAGACCGCCTGGATAGCAGCCATTCCATCGACGAATAACTCGAAGGTTACACTGGGCTGCCGCTTCGGTGCTCTGGCGCGGGCTGCCCGTTCCCGCCGGAACACCGCTCCACCAACTGCACTGCAACCCAGATCGCCTCCGGCTTGGAGATTACCATCTCCACGCATTCAAATGCACTGCCCCCGCTAGGCCAGGGTATGGCCGGTAGGCCCGGCGACAAACATCTCCAACATATAGAACTGGCGTCTTTATTCGACCTGTTGAGGTCAAACGCTTTCGAACTTTCCACTTCATCGGCATCTGACATCTTTCGCGGACCGTTGGCTGCTTGCCCCTCCCAGCTTGGGATCACTAGAATGATGCGGCCCAAGCCTGTGAACTAGGCCAGAGCCCCGATTCGCGAGAATGCCTGGTCCAGATCCTCGATGAGATCTTGCGTATCCTCCAGACCGATATGCAGTCGGATAATAGTGTCCAGTCCGGTCCACGGCGCGGCTGCTCGGATCGGGCCGGGCTTTACCGGCAGTGCGAGGCTTTCAAAGCCGCCCCAAGAGGCGCCGATGCCGAAATGGGCAAGCGCATTGACGAACGCCGCCGAATGTTCGACCAATTGCGGCGAAAGCGCGAAGGCGAACAACCCGCTCGAGCCGGTAAAGTCGCGTCGCCAAATGGAATGTCCCGGTGAGTCTGCCAAGGCCGGGTGGTAAACCTCGGAAACGTCCGCGCGCCGAGCAAGCCAGCTTGCGACCTGCAGGGCCGACTGCTCGTGCCGACGCAAGCGTACTTCCAGCGTGCGCAGGCCCTTCAGGGCATCGTAGCAATCCGTCGGGCTGGCGCAAAGGCCAAGCATCGTTGTCGTTTCGAACAGAGGCGTGAATGCATCGCCCCTTACCGTGACCGTTCCCAGCATCGTATCCGAATGGCCGCAGATATATTTAGTCGCCGCCTGGATCGAGATGTCCGCTCCTTGCGTCAGCGGCTTCAGGAAAAGCCCGGCAGCCCAGGTGTTGTCCACCGCAAGCCGGCTACCATTCTTTTGCGCAATGGCGGCCAACGCCGGAATGTCCACCACCTCGAATGTGCCTGATCCGGGCGTTTCGGCAAGGATCAGGCTGGTATGCGGCCGCAGAACGGCCATCAGCCCTTCCGGTGATGGCGCGAAATAGCTGACTTCCACTCCACGCCGGACAAGATAGCTGCTGCATAGCTGGCGTACCGGCGGATAGACCGTATCGATGACCGCTATGTGGTCGCCGGGGCGGGCATGACTGAGCAGGACTGCAGACAGGGCGGCCAGCCCGGAAGGATAGATCAGCGTACGCTCGCCCTGCTCCAGCGCGGTGACGGCATCTTCCAACGCGTGCGTGGTCGGCGTGCCCCTTACACCATAGGAGAAAATCTGCTCGCCCGTTTCCCGGCGGCGGCGTGTTTCCTGCATCGCCTCCACGGTTGGGAACAGGACCGTGGAGGCCCGAACGACAGGCGGGTTGACCGAATGCGGGATTTCCCCAGCCGATCGCCCGGATTGGACGAGAAGCGTCTTTTCACGCATGGTTTTCAATCCCTGCCGCAAGGTGGAACTCCGCGAGATCGCGCGCGTCGAGTTGCTGGATTAGGCCTGTCTCCCAGGCGAGGTAGCGGCGGGCCGATTCCAGATTTCCGTCATGCCGATCGTGCAGGAAGGCCAGAAAATCAATCGCATCGGCGGAAGATGGCATATCGGCAGAAGCTTCAACTTTTCCGCCGGCCTGGATCCACGCCTCGAGTCCTCCATCAAGCAACCGCAGGTTCAGACCCGGCACGTGCTCAGAAAGGTCTTGCGCGGCGAGAGATGCAAGGCCGGGATCATCGGCAAGCAACGCGACGATACCAGTCTTTGGCAATAGCAGACGGTCGAGACGGGGCCTGATACCCCAGAGAGCGCCCGTCGGGTGCGCAGTACGATAGGCGGCGCTCGCACGCAGATCGACGATGGTGATCCCCTGTCCCTCTTGCCTGACGATCTCTTCGGCGGTGATCGTCGGCAGATCGGTCGGCCGGAAAGCGGCGTCCTCTTTCGATATCAAACCACCCTCGAGCGCACCACGCACCACGGCCGCATCAAAACCCAGTTGCCGCAGCCAGTAGGCAGCCGTGGCCGCCCGCATGCCGCTATCATCGATCAATGCCAACCGGGCTCGCCGTACGGCGACCCATTCATCGGTCGCCTGTACGATCTGGACCACCGGCGCATGTATAGACCCGGCCCGATGGCCTTCGTCATATTCCCGGCGGGAACGGACATCGAGCAGATAGGTCGAACGGGAGGGGTCGGCCCTCCATTCCTCCATTTGTGCACCATCGATCACCGGGATCGAGTACCGGGCAATAAAGTCTTCCGCACGCCGGGCGCTGTCGGCAAAGGATTCAGGCGAAAGCTCCGGCATCGGAGCCGGAGACTGCCCCCGCACCAATTCACGCCCCGACAAGGCCCAGCCCTGAGTTCCGTTTTCGAAGGCGAAGACCGGATTTTCAACGCCGGCATCGATCAGGGTCTGCGTTCCGATCAGTCCGCGTGTTCGTCCCGCGCAGTGCAGGATGATTGGCGTTTCCGGCGGTAGGCCCAGGGCATGAAGGCGGTGGATGAGCTCGCCGTTGGGCAGGCTCACCGCGCCGGGAAGCGTCATGCGGGCGTGCTCCATCGGCGGCCGCGTATCCACCAGCAGGAACGCCTTGCCCTCCTTCGACCACAGCGCCAATTCCTCTGAACCGATGTACGGCGTATGCCGGGCCGCCTCGACCATCTCGCCGAACGCCTTGGAGGGAACGTTCACGCCGGCAAAAAGCGGAAAGCCCGCCTCCTGCCAGCCCGGTGCGCCACCATCGACGGTCAGGATGTTCGTGTAACCAAGCTCCGCTATTCGCCCGGCGGCCTTGCGGCCCACACCATCGCCCGCGTCGTATAGCAGGCAAGGCGTCGCCGTATTGGGCACCAGATCGGGAATGCGCTTTTCAAGCAGGCTATAGGGGCAACTCGATGCGAACAACAGGTGTCCATCACCGAACTGGCCATATTCACGCACGTCCAACACCGCTATTTCGGGGCTGACATGGATAAGTTCCTTGGCGGTTTGCGCCGATACGATTTTCATCATTCCGCAGGTCCGATGCCTCAGCCCTGCCGGGTCTTCACGCCAATCGGCATCGGGCGGCATGTTCCGTTCTCAAGGTCGAATATCGTCCGATCCTTCAATGTTTCGAGCGCACGGCCATAGAAATGCAGGTGGCGGATAGTTTGCGTCCCGCCGATGAAAACCGAGTGGATATCCTCGGGCATCAGTGCCATCCCTGAGCCGGGCGCTATCTCTATGGTGCGCTCCACTTCAAGCTTGGCCTTGCCGGGCTCGCTTCCGTCATCGAGCCTTCGGTAGACGCGATTTTCCTCGATACCGTCTACCGCTGCCACACAAGCCCAGGTCGTGTGGTCGTGCGGCGGAATCCTTTTTCCCGGCAGCATCACGTTGAGGTAAAGAACGTAGGTATCATCGTCGTTACCGACGATGCGGTAGCGGGCCTGACGCTCCTCCTGTTCGGGCTCTGCATAATTATCCGCGTCCCAGAAGTCGGTGCGCGCTGCGATTGCCTTCAGCCGGTCAAGAATGCGGTCGAGAACGGCACGGGACAGACCCTCGGAGGCAATCAGTTCCTGTGCGAAAACCTTGAGGCCGTCGGCTGCCCGGGTTCTTTCTTCACTGATGGACATCGGGATTTTTCCTTTCATGGCTTCAGCGATCGAAAATCAGACAACGGGCGCCGCAAGGAGACATCGATTCACCGTTGATAGGGGTCAGGTCCTGCGGGCAGCACGAGATCACCATGACAGCTTCCGGGATCAGGCATTTCCATTCGACATGGTCACCCGGCGCGGATACCGGCGGTTTGCGGCTGATCTCTCCTTCCGGCGAAAACGGGTAGTTCATGAAGATGTTGAACGGGGCAGGCGTGAAGCCGACGGCGAGACCAGCGCCGGCCAGCGCCTTATGCAGATTGTCTTCGCAATTGTCGTGCCCGGGATGCCCCATTCGGGCGTAGATGCCCGCACTGCAGGAGCACATCAGCGTGTCGTGGACGCCCGGCGAGGTGTCGGAAACCACTTCAAACATCGGCCGATATCTGTTGTCGACCAGCCGGTCCCCCACCCGTGGAACGATGCGGCTGTTGTAGGAACGAGTATGTTCCATGGACATGCAGCAGGACGGATCGGCACGGTCGAACGCCCAGCAGTCCAGCACCTGCGTGCCGTGGACATTCACGATCCGGATCGTCTGACCTTCACGAACGGGAATTGCCGTTCCGCTACGGGCCGGCAAGTCGATTGCGGTGTCCTGCATGTGTTTCTCCATCTCGATTCCGCGGCTAGCTCATTCCACCAAATGGATAAGTCGGCGCACCAAGCTTCAGCGAAAGGCTGCGGGCGGCCGAAAACATGCGCTCTCGGACCGCCGCGATCTTTTCCTCATCGAACAACTGGTCCGGCATGATGATGCTGAGGGCCGATACCACCTTGCTGTTTTCGGCAAAGATCGGAACCGAAATGGCCGACAGGCCCGGAGCGCTTTCGCCGCGCGTCAGCGCGAAGCCGGTTTTACCGATATCCATGAGTTGCGCAGAAAGGGCGGCCGGATCGGTAATCGTCAGTGGCGTAAATGCTTTGAGCGTTGCCCGCGCGAGCAGATCTTCACGGGCCGGCGGCTGCATATTGGCAAGCAGCACCTTACCCGCCGCCGTCGCGTGAATTGGCCGAAGCGTACCCACGCGCCAGCGGCCATCGATGTAGAGCGGCCCTTCGACCGCCATCAGGTGCATGATCGAGGTTTCGTATAGAATACTCAATGTCGCTGAATGGCTGGTGTCGTCGACAAGCTGACGCATGATGGGCAACGCTTCCCTCGCCATTGCCTGGCGGGCGGCAAAGCGGGAACCCAGCACGAACAGGCCCATGCCTACGGCATAACGCATCGTGACGGGATCCTGCTCAAGCAGTCCGGCTTCCCTAAATGTCTTCAGGATTTTCGAGACATGACTTTTCTTGAGGCTGGTTTCCTCGACAATCTCCGTCACCGAGCGCGTCGCGTCCGACTGGATGAAGGTGGCAAGAACCCCAACGGCTGTTTCAAGTGATTTCAACGACATCACTGCCCTCCCAGAATCCGATATACATCGGGTCTACGGGATTGACGGTTGCTTTGAACAGCGTCTTTGCGAGGGCCGATGTCGACATCGGCAACAAGTATCTGCTCATCGTCGTGCGAGGCCGGGCCTGCAACGACCTCGCCTGAATGGCGCACGATGCAACTCGCGCCCAGGAAGCGCAGACCGTTTTCGGTGCCAACGCGGTCGGCAACCACCACCGGACGCTCGTTGAACGCGGCGGCGGCGACGGCCATATGGTGGCCGATCGGCAGGCCATGTCGATCGTAGGGATTGGAAAGACGGGCGTTGCCGGCCCAGTTCGCGGGTGAGACCAGAATGTCCGCGCCCATCATAGCGAGGCTCCGCGACAATTCGGGAAACCAAAGGTCGTAACAAATAACGATGCCGATGCGACCTATCGGTGTATCCACCACGACGGCTTCAGTACCCTCTCGGTACAGGTCGCGCTCCCGCCCCCACAGATGAACCTTGCGATAGATGCCACTAAGCCCGTCGCGCGTAACCACCACCGAGGAATTATAGAAGTCATCGCCCGATTTCTCGATCAGTCCGCCAGCGATCACGATATCATGGCGCGCTGCACGCTCATGCCATATCTCGACGGTCCTGCCGGGGACTGGTTCGGCCAATCCCACGATTTCAGACCGATCTGAAAAAGCGTAGCCGGAAGTACTGCACTCCGGCAGCACGACCAGTTTAGCGCCTTTTTCCGCAGCGCTATCGATAAGCTCAAGCGTACGCGCCCGGTTTGCCTCCACCTGTCCGAGCCGAGGCGCAAACTGTAGGGCTGCGACAGTAAGGCTATGCATCTATCTCTTCCCATTCCAGCCCGATAAAGCCGATGCGATCACCCGTGTGAACCACGGGGTCACAGCGGATGCCGATAATCAGCACGTCCTGGTCGTAGGTCACACGCTGTAGAAGTCTGCCTGCATAATCTTGTATTTCGCCAAGGCACTCACCGGCCTTGAGCAGACTGCCTGCCCTCGCATGTTGGCGAAAGAACCCGCCATGTTCGGAAAAGACATGCGTGCGTCTGGTCACGCGCCGCACACCGCGGCTGGGCGGAGCACCGCTGTCCGGCAGAAGCCCCATAAAAACGGCCAGCCTTTCCAGTCCCGCACGGCCTGCTTCTATATGGGCGGGAACCTGCCGGCTTCCTCCTCCCAGTTCCACCATGATGGCGGCCTTGCCGAGGTTCAGGACCTGATAGTCTAAAGCACCCGAGTTATCGCCCGGCAGTTCTCCGGCCGAGGAGGTGATCATCCGGCAGGCGACGAAGGGAGAAAAGCAGGCGACCATGCCGAGCAGATCGCTCTCTGCCACCTTCGCCGACGCGTCTCCCTTGTAGACGGCATAGGGTTCGGATTCGAAATAGGGGTTCATGGTGTGGAAGTTCACCACGACGTCGGCTTGTGCGCGAATACCCTCGAAAAGCGCATAAGCGAGCCTTTGCGACAGCGAGCCGCCGGCGCGGCCGGGAAAGTTCTGGTCAAGGTCGAGTTCGTCCTGGGGAACGCGCTTACGGCGCGCATCCAGAGCGACCGGGTTGCAGATCGGCGTAACGACAACTGTCCCCTTCTGCAATCGACCATCCAGTGCATGGAAGAAGTCGAGCGAGGCAAGGACACCGTTCAGTTCATCGCCATGCACCGCACCGTTCAGCCAGAGCGTAGGTCCCGGCTCAAATGCTCGCGCCACCATGACCGGAATCATGATCGGCATGCCGCTGGCGAATGTACCGATCACGGCCTGTCCGACTCTGGTCTGGCCCGATGCCGTGCCGGCAACCACCTCCGCGATTGTCGGGCAGACAAAGTCGCTTTCGCCAGTCGGGCGGGTTGCAGAAAGCGGTGCATTCATCGTCATTACTCCACTGCCTCCTCGGGGTCCGCTCCAAGGAAGGCTATCTTGATCTTGGGGTCTTCGAGCACCTCGCGCGCTGCCCCCTCCATGAGCTTGGTGCCAAGATCGAGCACAAATGCCCTATCCGATATCATCAGAGATCCGAGGATGTTCTGCTCGGCCATGATGACCGTGAGCCCTTCGCCGCGCAGGCTTTCCACGTTTTCGAACACTTCCTGCTGCATTTTGGGCGACAGACCGAGCGAAGGCTCGTCGAGCAACAGGACGCGCGGGCCGGTTTCGAGAGCCATTGCCGTTTCGAGTATCTGCTGCTCGCCGCCACTGAGGTTGCCAGCGCTTTCGCCTAGCTTTTGGCGCAGCACCGGGAACATCTGCAGTACCCGTTCCATGGCCCGTTTCGCCTCGGAATGAGACAGCGTGTAGGCCCCCATCTCGAGGTTCTCGCGAACCGACATGAGCGGGAAGTTGCACCGGCCCTGCGGCACGATCCCCATCCCCTTGCGCACGCGCTCCGCCGGACTGAGATTCTGGATCGGAGCACCATCCAGCAGGAGCGTGCCGCTGAAGCAGCGGGTAAGCCCGAACAGCGACTTCAGCAAGGTGGATTTTCCGGCGCCGTTGCCGCCTATCAGACTCCAGATCGTATTTTCCTCGACCTTGAGGGAAACGTTGCGCACGATCGGTTCCGAGTAGCCGACGCACATGTCCTGAAGCTCGAGGATGACCTTTTTCTCAGGCATAGGCCGTCCCCTTCGTTTCGAGGCCCACCCGCTTGCCGAGATAAGCTTCCAGCACCCGCTCGTCGCGGCGTACATCTTCGGGCTTGCCTTCAGTCAGCTTCTTCCCTTGCTCCATGACGATGACATGATCGCAATGGCGCATGATGAAATCGACATTGTGCTCGACGATCAGGAAAGTGAGGCCCTGCTCATTCAGGGTCTCGATCAGGCCGGAAATCTTGCGAATGATGGTGGGATTCACCCCGGCAAGAGGCTCGTCCAGAACGATCAGCTTGGGATGGGTGATCAGGCAGGCGGCAAGCGCAACCAGCTTGCGCTGCCCATAGGACAGGATGCCCGCCGGCGCGCCCGCATAATGCGCCATTCCCACCAATTCCAGAAACGATATCGCCTCTTGCACAATTGCCTTCTCATCGGCCTTGACCGCGGTCGACCGCAGCATCAGCGGCAACCAGCCATGCGCGCGCAGCGATTGCGAGGCCACGACGAGATTGTCCATGACACTGAGCCGTTCGTAGACGCGTACGTTCTGGAACGTGCGCACCAGGCCGATACCGGCGAGACCGTACGAGGGGCTGCCCGTGATATCCTGGCCATCGTAGCTGACCTTCCCCGAGGAGGGACGCGTGAAGCCGGTGATACAGTCGATCGTCGTGCTCTTGCCCGAGCCGTTGGGGCCGATGAGACCCGTTATGCCACCCCGCGCTACAGACAGGTCGGCATCCTGCACCGCCTTGATGCCGCGATAGTTCTTGCACAGCCCATGCGTCGTCAAAATCGCGGTCATGAGCGCAGGCTCCTTCTCCACATGACGAGCTTCCGCTGCTCAAAATAACCGCCGACGCCGGTCGGAAAGAGCATTGCCGCCAGGACGAGGACCATACCGAACAACACCATGCGCAGTTCCGGCGCCATACGCAGCAGTTCCGGTATCGCCATAAAGACGAGACTGGAGACCACCACCATCCAGAAGCTGCCGGGACCGCCGACGATGACAATGATCAGTAGCATCTCGCTGTAGTACGGATCGAAGATCGAGGGGTCGACGATGCCCAGATGCGAGACATGCAGGCTACCGGCGATACCGCTGAGGACACCCGCGACGGCGAAAGCGGCGATCTGATACTTCTTGGGCGATATTCCTTGCGAGGCAGCCAGCGGCTCATCGAGATTGATGGCGCGCAGGACACGCCCGATCGGCGAATTGACCAGAAGATAGATCGCACCGATGGAGGCAACGGCGATTGCCAGGGCGATATAGTAGAAGACGTGCGGATCGTTGCCACTAAACGTACCAAGGCCGGGCAGGTCGATCGACGGGGCCGGGAGCTTGGGAATTCCCATCGGGCCTCGCGTGATCTCCACCCAGTTGCGCGCCAGAAGTGCTGTAAGCAGCGTGAAGCTCAAGGTGACGATCACGAAACTGGCGCGCGAGACGCGAAGCGCCGGGTAGCCCAGCAACAAGGCGACGAAGCCCGAGCCAATTCCCGCAAGCAGGATGGATAGCCATGGCGAGACCCCGCCATCCATCGTCAGCAGGGCATAAAGATAGGCACCCAATCCGAAGAAGCCGACCTGGCCGAACGAGAGCAGGCCGGTATAGCCGAAGATGAGGTTCAGGCCCGTCGCGAGGATTGCAAAGATAAAAGCGAGGATAAGAATGTTGACGACATAGGAGGATGGCCAGATCGACGGCAGCAGGATCAGCCCTACCAGCGACAGCACGATCAGGGGCCATGTCAGGCGGGGTTGTAGCCCACCGGTAGAGCGGGTTGAAAAGGGCGTGGAAACAGACATCAGACACGGATTCCCTTGCCGAACAGACCTGCGGGGAAAGCGAGCAGGACAACGATCATCAGCATGAAGGCGACGGCATCCTGCAACGCCACCGACGAGTAGCCGCCGACAACGCTCTCAGTCACGCCGATGAGCAGGCTGGCGACCAGCGCGCCCGGAAGACTGCCGAGCCCACCTATGATGATGATGGCGAAAACCTTGAACAGGATCGGTGCGCCCATCGCCGGATGGACGGCGAAGACCGGGGCCAAGGCCGCACCGGCCAGCCCGGCAAGAGCAATGCCTATGGCAACGGCGATGCCGGCGATCACCGCAGGCCTTATGCCGACGATGAAGGCTGCCTCCCGGTTCTGGGCAAAGGCGCGCATCGCCTTGCCGATCCGCGTGAAGGTCAGCACTGCATAGAGTGCGGCGATCGCCACTGCGCCAACAAGAACCGCAACGGTACGTTGCGCGTCAACGAAGAAGCCGGCGACGTCCCAACTGACGAAGGACAGGGACGTATCCACCATCCGCGAACTGGAGCCAAACAGGTAGGCGACCCCATTTTGCAGAACCATGCCGATGCCGATGGTTAGAATAATGCCCCGGTCGAACTCGCCTTCGCGGAAATGACGCAGCAACACCACGTAGACCAGATAGCCGACGACGCCGACCGCCACGGTCGCGATGACCAGGCCGGCAAAGAAACCGATCCCGGCCGACGTCACCAGTGCTGCGAGGACCGTCGCGCCGAGCATGTAGAAATGCCCGTGCGCAAAGTTCACGATCTCAAGAACGCCGAAGATTAGGGAGAGCCCTATCGCGATGAGCGCATAGACCATCCCGAGCATCAGCCCGTTTATGACCAACTGAATGAAGAATTCCATCGGAGCACCCCAAGTCAGGTCTAAGGCGGCCCGGACCTTACGTTCCTGACGTCGTTTCGATGACGATCACGCCGTCCTTTACCTTCATGATGAGGGCAAGGTTGTGAGCCTGATTATGATCGTCGAACTTGATGGTTCCGCCGGTCACGGACGTCATGTCCGTTTCCTTCAGCGCGTTCCGAAGCGCCGCTGGCGTCAGTTCCTTGCTGCGCTTGAGCGCATCGGCCAGAACACGGATACTCTCATAGCCCTGGAAGCTCTGATTGTTCGGGAGCTCACCATAGGTTGCCTCGAACTTTTCGACGAAGGCTTTGTTCTCCGGCGTGTTGAGTTCCACCGCATAGGGGTAGACGCTGGATGCGTCTTCCAGCGCGCCCGCCTGAATGACGGGCAGCAACTCATCGAGCGAAACGCGACCGCTGAGCAGCGAGCCGATATTCATGCCGCGATACTGGCGAATGAAGCCCAGTTCATCGACGCCGGTCGCATAGAGCGCCACCGCATCCGGCTTGGCCGCCTTGATGCGCGTCAGCACGGTTGTGAAATCGGGCGTCCCCTGTTTGTAGAAATCCGCGGAGACGACCTCTATGCCCGTGCCTTTCAGCGCCTCGGCCATGGCGGAATGGCCGCCGCGACCGTAGTCGGTATCCTCGCCCACGAATGCGATGGTCTTGATGCTGCCCTTGTCGGCCAGATACTTGCCCAGCGCGACAGCAAGACCCGCATCGGATGGATTGATGCGGAAGGTCCACTGGTTTCCGCCGACACCAGCCTGCTCGGTGATGATCGGCGAGGTCGCCACACCCACCATGAGCGGGCGCTCGGCTCTCTCCATGACGGGCATAACCGCCAGCGTCACAGAACTGCACAGGGCGCCGATGACCGCGATCGGATTCTTCTCCAGAAGATTTTCGACGCTGGTGATCCCCTGGGTCGGATTGCACTGATTGTCCTGCGCCTCCACCTGGATCTGCTTACCATTGATGCCGCCGGCTTCGTTGATCTCCTTGGCCGCCAGCGACGCGCCCCAGTTTTCATGCTGGCCCAGGGCGGCGACGGACCCCGTGAGCGGCGTGCTCAGTCCGATGACGATATTCTCCTCCGCCGTTGCGCCCTGGACTGCGAAGAGCACGGCTGCTGCCGCAAGCGTTATACGAAGCATCTCAAATCCTCCAGTTTCTTAATAGGAAACATGATTTCCTATTTTTTATCGGTCAATTTTCTTCATGTCAACAGCCGGGATTTATAGCGGGGCAAGGCCTCACATCTCGCGCGGGTAATGGGCTTTCCAGAGCGCGTTACCGACAGGGAATTGCCCGAAAACCGGTCCGCCTTAGGCGTTGGAGTTTCTGCTGGTTCGAACTTTGAAAGTGGTACCGGTCGGTGCGAAACGGGCTGCCCTGGCGCAACAAGACAAGTCCTGGTTATCCTTTGGACATAGGAGGCAGCTTGTGATTGCGCAGGAATTTACCCCGGAATTCAAGGAAGTGGGGCAAGCAGATCATTAATCTTGGCTATGTCATGCCGGATGTTGCGGCCCGTTTGAGCGTCTCGGCGCACAGTCCGCATAAGTGGATCAAGGCCGTGTCACCCGACAAATCTGAGCGGCAAGCGAAATATCTGGTAAGCTAAGAGTGAGGAGCGACCCTAAAAATGCCGCGTGGTACTTTCTTGCTTGGGCACCCGAGTGACGGGCCGCTTTATAAGCATCGTGGCGAATAGCGGTCGCAAGGTGCCAACATCCCGCTCAAGACGCCTGGTTCTCGACGACACCGGCCTCCGCGTCTTCTGCTTCTTCTTCGCCGCCCCCGCTCGCCAGTCCGGCGGGAATATCGCCGGCCAGCAGTTTCTCTTTGCTGAGCAGGCCGGCGTCTTCGAGGGCCTCGAAGTCGGGCAGGTCGCGCAGCGTGTCGAGGCCGAATTCGAGCAGGAATTGTTTCGTCGTCACGTAGGTGTAGGGCGCACCCGGCGTCGGACTGCGCGGGCCCGAGGCGATGAGGCCGGCGCCGCGCAGGCGGCCGATCAGGTCGCGCGAGACTTCCTTGCCGAAGAAGGACGACAGTTCGGCGCGGGCGATGGGCTGGAAATAGGCGACGCACATCAGAACCAGCACTTCGGACTGCGACAGGTCGACCGTCTTCTCACCGCTGCCGAATGCGCTGCGGATGGCGTCGGCATAGGCCGGCCGGGTCAGGTGCCGAAAACCGCCGGCGACCGCGACTAGGTCGTAGGGCCGGCCGCGCAGCTCCTCGCGGATGTCATCGATCAGGAGATCGAGGTTGCAATTTCTGCCAACCACGCGCGCGAGCACACTGCGTGTCACCGGTTCGCTGGCGGCGAAAATCGTCGCCTCGACGCGGTTCATCCATTCGCGCCAGCGCGCCTCCGGCGGCAGGTGATCCAGCTCCCGATCAAGCAACGGTCGTTGCCCATTTTCTCGGCTAGCCTTTGTCGAACGCGCCGCCATCATCACAGCCCGTAGATGCGGAAGGTCGGGCGGCCCGACAGTTCGCGCACGGCGCCGAGCTCGACCAGCCGGTCGAACAGCCGGCGCAGGCCGCGGTCGCTGATGCCGTTGTTTTGCTCGCCGCGCGAGGCGATGAGCGCATCTTCGTTCAGCAACCGGTCGACGATCGCCTCCGCACCCTTGGCCCGGAGTTTTGGCGCGACGGCAAGCAGCTTGTCCGCCCGGCGTCCGAGTTCGCCAAAAAGATCAATGGCGCGCAGCGCTGCACGCGCCTGTGCGGCGAGCAGATTTTTGGCACGGTCGGCTTCGGTTTCGATGCCCCTCGCCGGAGAAATGGTTGCCAATCGCCGTGTGCGAGCGGGACCTCCGCCCAAAGTCGCTTCGGTACCCAGCAGCGGCACCGCATGCGCCCAGCCCAGCCGCTGCGCCAGCAAGACGTCGGCAAACCAGGCCCCCTCGATGCGTCCGAAAGAATGGCGTTCGGCGAACACGAACGCGCCGGTGAGCATCCTGACCATCCCGGCCTTGGCGGAAAGCTGCCGAAGCTCGGCCGTCAGATCGCCGATCGCCTCGGCGTCGCGGGCGTAGCCAAATTCCTCCAGCACCACGCCGAGGTTTTTTGCCGTCAGCAATTCCTCCGGCGGCCGCGTGGCCAGCCGACGCCAGCCGAGCAGCATCTGGCCGGCGGGGCCGAGGGTCGTAGACCCGGATAAACGATCGCCAGAGCCGCTGAAGACAAAAGTATCGCGCAGCGCCGCCTCATCCTCGACGCGGCCCGTCTGTTTTGCCGCCACCGCCGCGGCGACAAGCGCCAGCCGCTGCCGCCAGGTGCCGGCCCATTTTTCCTCCCGGCGCACCACTGCATCAAGTGCGGTAATGGCGGCGCCAGCGACAAGCGCCACCTCTTCGAGGGAACCTGGCCCTGCGCCGTGCGCGGCAAGGCTTTGCGCATCGGCAACAGCGCGGCGCAGCCAGGCCGGAACCGGCGCCGTCGGCACGGCCGCAGGGGCGCCGGGCAGCAGGTCATGGCGAGGCGGCGAGAATGTGGGGCGCAGAATCATCCCGAAGAGGATGGCTCACAACGGCGCTTCTGGCAACCATAGTGCATGAATACCGCCGCGCCTGTCGTGCAGAATAAAAGATCGATAATGTTGCCTTATCGTTCGTTATCTGCTTTGTAGGGCAAATGGCATCTCTCGTCGATCAAAACCCCGAAAATCGGGCCGAGCACCGCTCCGCTCGATCCCAGGAGACACCCTCTGTCGTCGATCCCGCAGCACCGGCAGCCGCGGCCATGCGCGAAACACCACTCGTCACGGCTAAACCGGATAACGACCTGCCTGACATCGTCGACATCGTCCGGGAGATGGGCCGCGCGCCGGAAGTGCCGCCGGCGGATGAAGCGAAGGCCCTCCGCCACGACGACCCCTGGCCGTCCGGGCGTTCGCCATCCTTCGCAAGTGCCGCCGGGCCGTCCGGGACACCCGAAGGCTTTTCGGATGCCCGTCGGCTTGCCGCCGGCGCTGTCGGGCGCACCTCTCCCCTGCCGGTCGTCCCGGCGGCCGGGGCCCCCCTGCCCGCGCATCTGGAGACGCTGGCCGATCAGGCACGAAAATATGTCGAGGCGGCGAGCTCGGCCAACACGCGCCGCGCCTATGCGTCGGACTGGAAGCATTTTTCCAGCTGGTGCCGCCGGCAGGGTTTTGCGCTGCTGCCGCCCGATCCGCAGACGGTCGGGCTCTACATCACCGCGCTCGCCTCCGGCAGTGCGGCAGGCGCCGCCTCAGGGGACAAAAAAACGGTGGCGACGATCGAACGCCGCCTTTCGGCGCTGACCTGGAATTTTGCCCAGCGCGGCCAGATGCTCGACCGCAAGGACCGGCACATCGCGACCGTCATGGCCGGCATCCGCAACAAACACGCTTCCCCGCCGCGGCAGAAGGAGGCGGTGCTGCCCGAAGACCTGATCGCCATGCTCGAAACGCTTCCCCGCGGGATCCTGCGCGGTTTGCGTGACCGCGCCATGCTGCTCGTCGGCTTTGCCGGCGGCCTGCGCCGCTCCGAGATCACCGGCCTCGATGTAGGCCGCGACCAGACCGAAGACAGCAGCGGCTGGGTCGAATTTTTTCCCGGCAAGGGCCTGCTTGTCACGCTCCGAGGAAAAACCGGCTGGCGCGAGGTCGAAATCGGCCGCGGTTCATCCGACGCCACCTGCCCGGTGGTGGCGCTCGAAACCTGGCTGAAGTTCGCAAAGATCGCCCACGG
>JBARYG010000086.1:0-26916 GCA_049647745.1 Mesorhizobium sp. | reverse complement strand
CTTGTATATTTGTATCGTGTTACGATAGAGGGCGGCATTGGGCAGGCCATCGCCCATTTGCCTCCGGCAAAGCATATCCGAATTTCCCCGGTCCAAGAAAGAACTTAGCGAATGAAACGGGATTCCGCCGATCAACGCCATCTCGGCGATTTCACGACAGATGCGAGGGTGTTGCTGATCGCCGCGCTTGCCGTTGTCGTCGGCACGGTGTCGCTCATTGCGGGCATCTTTCTGATGAAATTGATCCGGCTGGTCACCAATGTCGCTTATTTCGGGCAATTCACGCTGGCCAACCTCAGGCTCGAAGACAATCAGCTCGGTTTGTGGGCCGTCCTTGTCCCGACGACGGGCGCCCTGATTATCGGGCTGATGGCACGCTACGGCAGCGAGAAAATCCGCGGCCACGGAATTCCTGAGGCACTGGAGGCGATCCTGCTCGGCCGCTCGCGTCTCGATGCGAAAGTAGCGATATTGAAGCCGCTGTCGTCGGCCATCTCCATCGGCACGGGCGGGCCGTTCGGTGCGGAAGGTCCGATCATCATGACCGGCGGGGCGATCGGGTCGCTGATTGCGCAGGCGCTTTCGGTCACCGATAACGAGCGCAAGACCTTGCTGGTCGCCGGCGCCGCAGCCGGCATGACCACCGTTTTCGGCACGCCGATCGCTGCCATCATGCTGGCCGTCGAGCTTCTGCTGTTCGAATGGACGCCGCGCAGTTTCATTCCGGTCGCGGTCGCGGCTATCGTCGCCGAGGTCGAACGCTCGGTCCTCCATCTGCCCTCGCCGCTTTTCGCCTTCCACGGCGGCATGGAAACCTCTTTCACCGCATTGGGCGGCTGGGTCGCGATCGGCGTGGCTGGCGGGCTGCTTTCAGGCCTGCTCACCCAGATCGTCTACGCCTGGGAAGACGCCTTCCTGAAGCTGCCTATCCATTGGATGTGGTGGCCGGCGCTGGGCGGCATTGTCGTCGGCATCGGCGGTTTGATCGATCCGAATGCGCTTAGCGTCGGCTACGACAATATCGCCGCGATGCTGACCGGCGAGATCCTGACAAAGGCCGCGCTCCTGCTGTTCGTCGTCAAGACGATAATCTGGTCGGTCGCACTCGGATCGGGAACTTCTGGCGGCATTCTCGCTCCCCTGCTCATCATCGGCGGAACGATGGGGGTGGCGCTCGGTGGCTTTCTGCCCGCAGCCGATCCCGGCTTCTGGGCACTGCTGGCCATGGCCGCGACGATGGGGGGAACCATGCGCGCGCCGCTGACGGCTACTTTCTTCGCTGTCGAACTCACCGGGAATACCCATGTATTGGTGCCGCTCATCA
Organism: Mesorhizobium sp.; assembly: GCA_049647745.1. GTDB lineage: Bacteria > Pseudomonadota > Alphaproteobacteria > Rhizobiales > Rhizobiaceae > Mesorhizobium. Next base: position 25,592 of record JBARYG010000086.1, on the reverse strand, counting down.
CGGCCTGTTCGGCAGCCCATGTGGTCACCGTGCTCCTGATGAAGCGCTCCATCCTCACCGAAAAGATCGCCAGGCGCGGACTGCATCTGGTGCGCGAATACCGGGTCGATCCTTTTGCCCTGACTCGGGTCAGCGAAGTCATGACCAAAACGGTCGAAACCGTTCCGTCTTCGATGACCTTGCATGGTGCGGCGGCCTACATGACGGCGCCAGAGACGCACCACCCGAGCTTTCCCGTCGTCGACGACGAGGGGCATGTGCTTGGCGTGATCGATCCGCCGGCGATCCTGAGTTGGCGGCGTGCGGGCCGGCACCGCAACACCACGCTCGGTGAACTCCTTGCGGGCAGCAAGATAACGCTCGCTTACCCGGACGAATATCTTGAAGGCCTTGCCGATAAGCTTCAGTTGGCCAATGTCTCGCACCTGCCGGTGGTTTCGCGTGACGATGCCCACCTCGTCGGTTATGTCGGCTGGAAAGACCTGATGCGGGTAAGGTCGAAGACGCGGGCGGAAGAACGGGACCGCGCGCGGTTTTTCCGGGTTGCCGGTCGCAACGTTCCCCGAAACGGATAGGCCGGATCCACAACGAGCCGGCCGCTGCGATCACAGTTGCGCGACAGGCTTCCCCGGCACTTCCAAAGCGATAGTTTGGATTTGACTCGTGCCGCAACGCTCCTATGTTGCGCGTGCTCGCACAACCCTCATCAGCGAGAGGAAAGGTCACCGCGCCATGCCTGGCGACAGTTATAGTCGAACGCAACAGCCGTCCGCCCCGATGTGACCTGACAGGCTCACATCCTGCCGGACGGCAAGGAGTGAGTCATGAATGAATTTTCGCCCGTTGAAGGCGGTGATGCCATCGCTGGCATCTTGGCCTACGATCACGTCGCCGACATTGTCGAAGCGCTGAACGGCGAACCGCGCGAGAGTGCGGTCGGTCTCCTGGACAAACTGCCGTTCGAGCGCGCCGTCGAGGTTTTCGACCAGCCTGAACTCGATGATGCGGCCGAACTCATGGCTGCACTATCGCGCGACAAGGCTGGGCGGCTGCTGGCCGCCATGTCGGTCGACCGTGCCGCCGACGTGCTGCGGGAATTTTCCGAGCCGGCGCGAGCCGATATGCTTGGTTCCCTGGCGCCGGGACTTCGCCTGACGCTCCTGACCATTCTGGGCTACCCAGAGGGCAGCGCCGGTTCGATCATGACCACCGAATATGTCAGCGTGCCGTCGGACTGGACTGTCGCCCACACCCTCGATCATATCCGCAAGGTCGAGCGTACGCGCGAGACCATATATGCGATCTACGTTGTCGATCCGCAGACGCGTGCGCTCGTGCGCGCCGTAGGGCTGCGCCGGCTTATCACCGGTGCGCCCGACGACAAGATCGTATCAGTCGGCCCCGACAGGTCGCCTGTTGTCGCCTCGCCCCTGATGGATGTCGAGAAGGTGGCGCAACTGATCACCAAATACGATCTGCTGGCAGTGCCGGTGGTGGAAGACGACAAGATCCTCGGCATCGTCACCGTCGACGACATCATCGACACGATGATCGAGGAAACGACCGAGGACGTGCATCGCTTCGGCGGCATGGAGGCACTGGACGAGCCCTATATGAAGATGGGCTTCCTGCCGATGATCGGCAAGCGCGGCGGCTGGCTGTGCGCCCTGTTCCTCAGCGAAATGCTGACGGCGAGCGTCATGCAGCATTATGAGGTCGAGCTGGAAAAGGCGATCGTCCTGACCCTGTTCATTCCGCTCATCATGAGCTCCGGCGGCAATTCCGGCTCGCAAGCGACATCGCTTGTCATCCGGGCGCTGGCGCTGCGCGAAATTTCGCTGGCCGACTGGTGGCGAGTGGCGATGCGAGAGCTGCCGAGCGGCCTGGTGCTCGGTTCGATGCTCGGCCTGGTCGGCGTCGTGCGTATCACCCTGTGGCAACATCTTGGCCTGTACGACTACGGCCCTCACTGGCATCTGATCGCGGCCACTATTGGCGTGGCGCTGATCGGCATCGTCACCTTCGGCTCGCTGACCGGCTCCATGCTGCCGTTCGCCCTGAAACGGCTAGGCTTCGACCCGGCAAGCGCCTCGGCGCCGTTCGTCGCCACGCTGGTCGACGTCACGGGTCTTGCCATCTACTTTTCGGTGGCGCTGGTGATCTTGCGCGGCACGCTCCTGTAAGCGTAGGCGGCGGGCGGGTCAGTCGACCCGTTCGCCATCTCTTACGCGGTAGGTTGGCTTGTACATGGTGACGAGTTCTTCCGCCGCCGTCGGGTGAACGGCCATGGTGCGGTCGAAATCGTCCTTGCTGAGGCCGGCCTTGATTGGAATGCCGAGCAACTGTGCCATTTCGCCGGCATCCGGCCCGAGGATATGCGCGCCGACCACCTTTCGCGTCGTCCCGTCCACCACCAGTTTCATCAGCATCTTTTCCTGCCTGCCCGACAGGGTATGGCGCATCGGGCGGAACGAGGCGCGATAGATTTCCAGTTCCCTGAACCGCTTGCCGGCTTCGTCCTCGGACAAGCCCACCGTGCCAATTTCCGGTTGCGAGAATACGGCGGTGGCAATGGTGCCGTGATCGGGCGTCGTCGGATTGCCCTTAAAAGCCGTCTCCACGAAACACATAGCCTCATGGATCGCTACCGGCGTCAGTTGCACGCGGTTGGTGACGTCGCCGATCGCCCAGATGTTTTCCACACTGGTGCGGGAATAATCGTCGACGATGATTTCGCCGGTCTTGCCGGTTTCGATGCGAGCCGCCTCCAACCCGAGATTCTCCGTGTTCGGCTGCCTGCCGATGGCCAACATCATCTGGTCGGCCACCAGCACCTCACCACCGCTGACCGTGACGCCAAGCCGCCCATCGCTTTGCCGATCCACTTTTTCGGAGATGGCATGGCAAAGAATCCTGATGCCCTTTTTCTCCATCGTCTCATGCAGCCCCAGCCTGAGATCCATGTCGAAACGGCTGAGGATTTCCGCTCCTCGGTAGACAAGAGTCGTCTTGACGCCGAGGCCATGGAAAATGTTGGCGAACTCCACGGCAATATAGCCGCCGCCTTCGATCACGATCGCCTTGGGCAACTCGGGAAGATGGAATGCCTCGTTGGACGTAATGCAGTGCTCGTGGCCGGGAAGCGCCGGATGAAGCGCAGGGCGGCCACCCGTCGCGATGAGGATCTGGTCGGCGGTGACGATGCGGTTCTCCGCTTCGAGCCTTATGGTGTGGTTGTCCACCAAAACAGCGCGGGAGTGGAATGTTTCGCCCCCTGCTCCCTTGACGTTTTTCTCGTAGATAGCCTCCAGGCGGGCAATTTCGCGGTCCTTGTTGGTGATCAGCGTCTTCCAGTCGAAGCTGGCTTGCGGGACCGTCCAGCCATATCCGGCAGCATCTTCGAAATGCTCGGGAAATTGCGAGGCATAGACGAACAGCTTCTTGGGGACGCAGCCGCGGATGACGCAGGTGCCGCCGAAGCGATATTCCTCGGCGATGCCGACGCGCTTTCCAAGGGCTGCAGTTACGCGCGCCGCCCTCACCCCACCGGAGCCACCGCCGATAACGAAAAGATCATAGTCATAACCGGCCATGGCACGCTCCTGTGGTACGAAAATCGAACCACACGTAAGCCGCCGACCATCAAAAGAAAAGCCCGGCGGACCGGGCCTATACTCGCGTAACCGATGGAACGCAGTGCGTCAGTCGGCGCTGTCGGTAGCCGGTGCAGCCTCATCCGCCGGCGCGGCCTTGTCTGCCGGGGCGGCTGAGTCTGCCGGCGCGGGTTGCGCCTTGCTGCCTGCGGCCTTGGCCAGGGATTCGCCAACCTGTTGCGCTAGATCGCGGGCTATGCCGTTTTGCCAGATGTCGGCCGCCTTCACCAGTTCGCGGGTGACGACCGGTCCTTCCTTCAGCAGCTTTTGGCCGGCTCCAGAGGTATAAAACGTAGCGATCGTGTTGAGGTCTTCTTCGGAGAACACCTTCGCGTAGGCAAGGGCAGCCTCCTTTTCCAGATCCGACCGGCGCGAAGCCATCGCCAGCGCTTTTTCGCTGACGGTACTGGTGATCAGCGCCTGCATATCGGGGTTCTTCTGGATCAGTTGCTCTTCAAGCGCGTTTGCCGCCTGCGGCAAGATGTTGTCGAACGTGTCCGTTGCATGGATCGCGGCAATCGCGGCGCGTGCTGCCTTCAGGTGCGATTCGGGAACGTCCTGCGAAAACGCCGGCGAAGACAGGGCCACAATAGCCGAGGTCGCGGCAATGGCGAACAGGCGGCGAGCCCGGTTGTGCAGCATCATGGTCGGTAGAACTCCCTGTTTATCGAGCAGCATGGAGAATTTCGGCACCGCCGTCGCTGGCGATAACGGCAGCCGACGCCAGTCCGATGAAAAGACCGTGTTCGACCACTCCCGGAATGGAATGGAGAACTTCAGACAGCGCTCTTGTATCTGGAATGCGGCCAAAAGATGCATCGAGGATAAAATGACCACCGTCTGTAACAAAAGGCTGGCTGCCCGTCATCCTCAATGTGACGGGGCCGGCAAGACCAAGGCTCGCCGCCGCCGCGCGGATGGCAATCTCGGTCGCCCGAAGGCCGAACCGGTTGACTTCGATGGGTAGGGGAAACCGGCCCAGAGTGTCGACCAACTTGGAGCGGTCGGCGATCACAATCATGCGTGCCGAAGCGGCGGCAACAATCTTTTCGCGCAGCAGCGCCCCGCCTCCGCCCTTGATAAGCGTGAGTTCCGGATCGATTTCATCGGCTCCGTCGATCGTCAGGTCGAGTTCCGGTGTCTCTTCCAGCGTCGACAAAGGCACGCCGAGTTCGCGGCAAAGCACGCTCGTTCTTTCCGATGTCGGCACGCCGATAACGGAAAGCCCCGTCGCAACCTTTTCGGCTAGCAGCCGCACGAAGGCTTCGGCGGTCGTGCCGGTGCCTATACCGAGCCTCATGCCATCGCCCACATGGGCAAGTGCCGCGCGGGCAGCCTCGAATTTCAGTTGCGTGGCATCCATGCCTTCGACGGCCTCAAACTGGAACCAAAACGGTGTCGGGCTCCTAACATCTTTGCGGCGCGGATCAAAGGCCCCCGCACATGGTTCAGCCGTGGCCTCACGTGTTCGGCTTGCCTGAAAGGGTGCTAACGGCTATCGCCTCGCCTTCAGCCAATCTTCACAGGATAGACCATGACGCGCCCGATCATTGTTTTCGACCTCGACGGTACGCTGATCGATACCGCGCCGGACCTGCTGGACAGCCTTAATCACAGCCTGGCGACGGGTGTCGTTCCAGCGGTCGACTCGGCGGGCTTCAAACGCTTTGTCGGCCATGGAGGTCGCGTCATGATCGAGCGCGCTTATCGCGAACATCAGCAGGAGTTGCTGGAGGATGAGCACGACCGGCTATTTTCGATGTTCATCGACCACTACAACCTGAATATTCCGGGGAAATCCCGTCCTTACCCCGGCGTGGTCGAAGCCCTCACCCGATTCGAAAAAGCCGGATATCTGCTTGCCGTATGCACCAACAAGCACGAAGCGCCATCCAGGGCGCTGCTTGAGGCCCTTGGCCTCGACAAGCATTTCGCCGCGATCTGCGGTCAGGATACCTTTGCTTTCCGCAAGCCCGATCCGCGCCATCTGCTTGAAACGATCCGCCTGGCCGGCGGCGATCCCCGCCGCGCGCTGATGGTCGGTGATTCGCAGACCGACATCGATACCGCCAAGGCCGCAGGCATTCCGGTCGTTGCCGACGATTTCGGCTACACCGACCGCCACGTGCGCGAATTCGAGCCGACGAAAATCATCTCGCATTTCGACGAACTGACAGTCGAACTTGCCGAACGGCTGATCGCGGCGGCGAACTGACTGGCAAGGGCTGGAAATTCTACGACGAGACCGCAGGGAATGGTGGGCGATGCAGGGATTGAACCTGCGACCCCACCCGTGTGAAGGGTGTGCTCTCCCGCTGAGCTAATCGCCCGCTCGTTGCCCGAAGGCCAATCGCGCCGCGATATAAGGGAGGCGCCGCATGGAAGTCAACCACCTGTCCGGCTAGTACGCAGTCCCTCGGCCCGCTATCGTGTTTCGGTGGCCCGGCCCTTCAGGTAGTCGGCGCGCGCACGGCTTCGGTCGTTTCCAGCGCCTGCTTGAGGCGGGCATCGCGATCGTAGATATCCGGGAAATACTCTACCTTGCCCGACGTATCCGGCCACGCGGTAAAATAGGCGACATAGACCGGAATCTTGCGTGTCACGTTTTCGGTCGAATGCCCCTTCTTCAGCTTGTCTGCAATATAGTCGACCGAGGTGCCGAGAACGGCGGCGGCCATGCCGCGCGGGTCCTGTAGCCGCACGCAACCGTGGCTGAGCGCGCGCACGTCGCGCTGGAAGAATGATTTCTGCGGCGTATCGTGCATGTAGATGGCGTGCTTGTTGGGGAAGAGGATCTTCAGTTCACCCAGCGCGTTAGCCTCGCTCGGCAACTGGCGGACATTGTAGGGCACCTTCGAGCCGTATTGACCCCAATTGATGGCGGACGACGGGATACGCTTGCCGCGCGCATCGGTCACTTCGTAACCGGAACGATCGAGATAACCCGGATCGCTGCGCAGCCGAGGCAGCATTTCATTGACGATGATCGACTGCGGCACGCCCCAATAAGGATGAAAATCGACCTGCTTGATCTGGTCGTAGAAGAAACTCGTCTGGTTAGTGGTCCTACCTATGACGACGCGAGTCTTCAGCTTTTCCACCCCGCCGTCGATATAGCTGGCTGTGAATGCCGGCTGATTGATAAAGACGCGGGGGCTGCCGAGGTCGGATGGCAGCCAGCGCAGTTCCTCCAGCGCATATTGCACCTTGGCCAACCGATCAGCCTTCGAACTTCCCGCAAGCTCAGCAACCGTGCGCGGCCCGATCACACCGTCCGGCTTCAGCCCGGCTTTCTTTTGCGCCGCCTTGATGACCGGAACGAGTTCCGGGACATAGGTTTCGCTGGTGCCGAGCCTGGACAGGAGTTCGCCGTACTCGCTGCCCATCTCGTCGTCGAGGCCCCGCGCGATCAGCGTCAGAAGCTTCGGCAGTTCTGCACTGTTCTCCCCCGGTTTGAGCAGCCGCTTCGGATCGACGACGATCTCGTTTTCCGTGCTGGCCCGAAGCGCCTCCAGTTCGACGCGCAGCGCCTGATATTCGGGATTTTGAGGGTGCCGCGATTCGAGATAGGTTCTCACCTCCCGCGTATGGGCAAGCGTCTTCAGAACACCTTCCAGATCGAGCGGCTTGGCCGGAAAATCATAATAGTCCGAGATACGGTCCGGCTCGATGCGGCCGTTCTGTGCGTCGTGCACATAGCGCAGCACGCGGGCCGAAAGCGCCATCTCAAAGCGTATGAGTTGCTTCAGACGTTCGCCATTATCGCCGCCCGCGGCACTCGCAGGCGGCACGTCGACGGAATAATCCAGGGGATTGAGCCCGTAGCTTGCCGCATCACCGAGCACCCTCAGCGCGTCACCCGCGTTGGCGTTGACGGTGCCGTCGCTGACCCAGATGAAGCCGGGATTGGCCGAATAATAGGCGATCAGCGCCTTGGCGATATCCCGCTCGGCGGAAAGATCGTACCCGTCAAGTCCGGCAAGTGCCTGGCGGAACGCGGAATCGTCGGGCGAAGGCTGGAAGGCCGCATTCTGTGCGGTTGCCGCTTCGGGAGGAGAAACGGATCCCGTCTGGCCTGTCGCCGCAAGCGCCGAAAAATCGACCCGCACCAGCGAATCGGCTTTGTAGGTGTTGTAGGTCGGACTGGAAATCCGGGTGATAGGCGCGGCCGCCTTCTTTCGCGGGGGCGGAGGAAACTCCCCTTTCAGGGGCTCGCTATGCCTGGCGCCGCCGCCAAACAACATGTCGAACAGACCCTGGGTGTGCGCCTGCGGCATACCAAAAGCAAGCGCCGCCGCGACCGACAGCGGTACCATGACGGTTCTTTTTCCGAACATTATCACGAATTACCCGCTCCGCTGGATGCTGGTTTATCTGGTCGCCAGACGCTCTCGCCAACCCCATGGCGGATGTATGATGCGACTATACCGATTCATACCGATTTCGTTAAGCTTTCATAAATTCCGCGGCGGTTGTTGCAGAACGGTTTCACATGATCGTGACTCGCAACGATTCACCAGCTCGAGCACTCCATTCCGTCGATCCTCACAGTAGGCGGCATACAGGTGACAGGATGTCCCGTTGCGTGCGATCAATCGGCACCAGAATGCGGATGGACCTGAAAGGAAAGCTCGTGAAAAAGGGATACCGTCAGTTGCTCGATGAGGCGAACGCCGAAATCGAAGGCATTTCACCTGAAGACGCCGCAGCGCTTCTCGACGATGAAAACAGCATCCTGATCGATCTGCGCGACCCGCGCGAATTGGAGCGCGAGGGTCAAATCCCCGGTGCGAAGCACGTCACACGGGGCATGCTCGAATTCTGGATCGACCCCGAAAGCCCGTATCACAAGCCCTTCTTCGCCTCCGGCAAGACTTTCGTCTTCTTTTGCGCCAGCGGTTGGCGCTCGGCGCTGGCCACCAAGACGGCGCAGGACATGGGTCTTTCACCGGTCAAGCATATTGTCGGCGGCTTCACCGCCTGGAAAAGCGCAGGTCTGCCGGTCGAAACGAAAAGCTGAACCGTTATCAGTCCCGACTCATCCCCTTTTCCCGCAACTCGGTAAGGTACGCCTCCCACCGCGCCTCTTTTTCCTGCCCCAGGTCGAGCAGATATGCCCAGGTGAAAATGCCGGTATCGTGGAAATCATCGAAGGTGATGCGCACGGCATAATTGCCGACCGGCTCGATCTTGAGTATGGCGACGTTGCGCTTTCCGGGCACCGTCACGCGCTGTTCAGGTGAATGGCCCTGCACTTCCGCCGACGGGGAGGCAACCCGCAAGAGTTCCGCCGACAGTTCCATGGGTTCACGCTCTGGAAACGTCACGGTCAGCAGTTTGCGATCTTTCGAGACCCTGAGTTCCTTCGGCGCCGTCATGATGATTATCCCTGATCGATCTGGCTTTCCTATGCCGCTTTAAGCGTGCGAAAAAGACCTGGACCAAGCATTTCTTCAGGTGCCAAGCTCTAATCGGCCCCGAATATTACCAAAGGGCAAGGCCCGCTCCCTTGAACCGCAGGCACGATCGTAGCACATAGCTGTATATAACGCCGTTGTGTTACGACAAGGGAAGCTGGAAAGCATGGATATGATCGACCCGTTCGGCCGCACGATCAGCTATCTGCGTGTATCGGTTACCGACCGTTGCGACTTCCGCTGCACCTATTGCATGGCCGAGAACATGACGTTCCTGCCGAAGAAGGACCTTCTGTCGCTGGAGGAACTCGACCGGCTGTGCGCCGTCTTCATTGAAAAGGGTGTCAGGAAGTTGCGGCTGACCGGCGGTGAACCGCTGGTGCGCAAGAACATCATGCATCTGGTGCGCGAACTTTCCAGGCATTTGAAGAGCGGCGCGCTGGACGAACTGACGCTGACCACCAACGGCTCGCAGCTATCGCGCTTTGCCGCCGAACTTGCCGATTGCGGCGTCAGGCGCATCAATGTCTCGCTCGATACGCTCGACCCGGCCAAGTTCCATCAGATCACCCGCTGGGGTCATCTCGAAAAGGTTATGGAGGGCATCGACGCGGCGCAGGCCGCCGGCCTGAAGGTCAAGCTCAACGCCGTGGCGCTTAAGGACTTCAACGACGCCGAACTCCCCGAAATGCTGCGTTGGGCGCATGGTCGGGGCATGGACCTGACGGTGATTGAAACCATGCCGATGGGCGAGATCGATGAGGACCGCACCGACCGGTATCTGCCGCTGTCGCTGCTGCGTGCCTCCCTCGAGCGGCAGTTCACGCTTACCGATATTCCCTACAAGACCGGCGGGCCGGCCCGCTATGTCGAAATCGCCGAGACCGGTGGGCGGCTCGGTTTCATCACGCCGATGACGCATAATTTCTGCGAAAGCTGCAATCGCGTGCGCCTCACCTGCACCGGTACGCTCTATATGTGCCTTGGTCAGGAAGATGCTGCCGATCTGCGCGCGCCGCTGCGTGCTTCCGAAGGCAACGAACTTCTGGCCGCGGCAATAGACGAGGCCATCGGCCGCAAGCCGAAAGGGCACGACTTCGTCATCGACCGGCGCACGAAACGACCGGCCGTGTCGCGACACATGAGTGTCACCGGCGGCTGAAAACGGCATCTGCAAACGAGCTGAATAGCGGCGCACGCCGTGGCCCAGCGCTTTGATGTTGCGGTTTGCAGCGCTGCTGGTACAGGCTGACGAGACCCCACAACTGGAAGCGCGTCGTGCCTCTGTCTCCCAACCTTCGCGGCGCCCTGCTCATGGCCGTGGCCACGGTTGGGTTCACGGTCAGCGACGCCTTTACGAAATACCTGTCCGAATCCATGAGCATAGCCCAGGTCATGCTGGTCCGAGGCCTGTTCGCCACGACACTCGTCGGGGCGCTCGCCTGGCAGCGCGGCGCGCTGGCGCGGCCACGCTCCATGCTGCATCCTATGGTGGCGATGCGCGTAGCCGGCGAAGCCTCCGCGACGGTGGCCTACTTCATCGCGCTGTCCCACCTGCCGATCGCCAATGTGTCGGCGGTACAGCAGGCGCTGCCATTGGCCGTGACCATGGGGGCAGCCCTTTTCTTCGGCGAATATGTCGGCCCGCGGCGCTGGCTCGCCATCATGGCAGGCCTTGCCGGCGTATTGATTATCGTCCGGCCGGGGTTTGACGGGTTCAACGCCTTTTCGTTGCTGGTCCTGCTTTGCGTCGCTCTGTGTGCAATGCGCGATCTCTCCACCAGACAGGTCCCCGAAACCATTCCTACCCTGCTTATCTCCGCAACGACCTCCCTGGCCGTTACCCTCGTCGGTGCGGCCATGATCGGACCGATGGGAGGATGGGCGCCGATGACTGCAGGCGACCTTCTTCTCCTCGTACTCGGTGCTGTGCTTCTTCTTGTGGGCTACCAGTGCATCATCATGGCGATGCGCATGGGCGATATCTCGTTTATCGCCCCTTTCCGCTACATGGCCCTGCTATGGGCGATTCTTCTGGGCATGATTATGTTCGATGACTTCCCGGATCTGCCGATGATGGTCGGCGCATCGATCATCGTCGCCTCCGGCCTTTACACGCTGTATCGGGAACGCGTCGTCGGTCGCGGAAAAGCTGCGGCCGAAAGCACTGGACCGGCGATGGCGCCCGACGGCATATAGGCCGGACACGCGCGGCTGGCCCGGGCCCTCGCGCATAGACGATTGGCGATGGAAAAGGCAAAGACGCCATGAACAAGCGCGTATTCGGGATCGTCGGCTGGAAGAACTCCGGCAAGACGACGCTGACGGAAAGGCTCGTCTCCGAACTGACGGCACGCGGCTGGCGAGTTTCGACCGTCAAGCACGCCCATCACGGCTTCGATGTCGACCGTGAGGGGGCCGACAGCTTTCGTCACCGGCAGGCCGGGGCGACGGAGGTCGCAATCGTTTCAGGACGGCGCTGGGCGCTGATGCATGAATTGCGCGACGAAGCCGAGCCATCCCTGGAATCGATCCTCGCGCGACTGGCGGACGCCGACATCGTGCTGATCGAAGGCTACAAGCGCGAAACTCACCAGAAGATCGAAACGCGCCGGCTTGGGACCAAGGAGGCGGCGCCGCTTTCCAAAGACGATCCGAACATCGTTGCCGTCGCTGCCGACCATGCCCAGCCGGCAGAAAAATTGCCGGTCTTCGATCTCGACGACACGAAGTCGATTGCGGATTTCATCGAACGCACGGCCGGCCTCGGTCACTGATTACCACCCGGAACGAGTTTACCGGCAAGGGTGGTTTTGCGGTTGCTTTCCTGCGGAAAAGAATGGGAATATCCGGCCAGCGGGCGGTCGGGGGGATCGCCCGGAGAGCCGTGGGAACAACGGCTTGGTCACCACAGAGAGGAACACTATGCGTATTGCACTGCGTATCGCGCTGGCGGCATCTGCCGCACTGCTCACGCTGGGCATTGCCCAGGCTCAGGAAAAAACACTCAAGATCGGTACGGAGGGCGCCTATCCCCCGTTCAACAACCTCACCGCCGACGGCAAGCTGGTGGGCTTCGACGTCGATATCGCCCAGGCGTTGTGCGACGAGATGAAGGTCAAATGCGAATTTATCGCCCAGGACTGGGACGGCATTATTCCAGCACTTCAGGCCGGCAAGTTCGACGCCATCATCGCCTCCATGTCGATCACGCCGGAGCGCCTGAAGCAGGTCGACTTCACCCACAAATACTACAATACGCCGCCGGCCATCGCCGCGCCGAAGGACACCGACATCAAGGGCGTCACCAAGGAGGACCTGGCCGGCAAAACGATCGGCGTGCAGGCCTCGACCACCCATTTCAACTATTCGACCAAGACCTATACCGACTCGACGATCAAGCCCTACCCCACCGCGCAGGAGTACCAACTCGACCTGCAAAACGGTCGTCTCGATGCCGTCAACGACGATATCGTCGTGCTCAGCCAATGGCTCGATACGCCCGACGGCGCCTGCTGCAAGATCGTCGGCACCATCAAGCCCGTGCCTGAAATCCACGGTGAAGGCGCCGGTATTGCGATCCGCAAGGGCGAAACCGACCTCGCCAACCAGTTCAATGCCGCGATCGACGCCATCCGTGCCAATGGCAAGTACAAGGAAATCAACGACAAATATTTCAAGTTCGACGTCTACGGCGACTGACGGCAGTGGGGAGACGGGTGACGGGAATTCCCGCCGTTCGTCTCCCGTATATTTTACGCCAAGCCATTTTAAAAAACCGCATCGACTCAGTGTGTTGTAGCGCCTTTTTCTGAGCCTGAGTTGAAAGCGATAGCTACACTGAAGCCACAGGGGACGTGCGGCTTGAAAAAACGAAGACGGGAGGACTAGCGGGCGGATGCAGAATATGTGGACCCTGCTCAGTTGGGGGCCTCAGGGGTGGCTGGATGATATCGCCTATGGCGTCTTCATTACCGTCTCGCTGGCCTTGGCCACTCTGCCCGTCGGCCTGGCAGTCGGATTTCTCGCATCGTTGGCAAAACAATCGAGCGAGCCATCACTGCGGCTTGCCGGCGACATCTACACCACCATTTTCCGTGGGCTCCCCGAACTGCTGACCCTGTTCGTCGTCTTTTACGGGGCGCAGATCGGTATCCAGAAAATAGTGCAGGTCTTCGCGCCTGGCACCACGATAGAGGTCAACAGCTTCATTTCGGGCATGGTCGCGCTTGGTGCCGTCTTTTCGGCCTACGCCAGCGAGGTTTTCCTGTCGGCGTTTCGCGCCATCCCCAAGGGACAGTATGAGGGCGGCCATGCGATCGGTCTGTCGAGCGGACAGACCATGCGCCTGGTGGTGCTGCCTCAACTCATCCGCATCGCCCTGCCCGGCCTCGCCAATCTGTGGCTGATCCTGCTCAAGGATACGGCTTTGGTTTCGGCCATCGGGCTTACCGACATCCTGCGGCAGGCTGGCGTCGCGGCGCGCGTCACCAAACACGCTTTCCTGTTCTTCAGCGTGGCGACGCTGATCTATCTCGTGCTGGCAATCATTTCCTCCTTTGGCATCAATGCTATAGAGCGTGCGGTTAGCCGCCAGGACGTGCGGCGATGAACGCGGCATCGGACATCGGCACGGCAATGGTCGACCGACCACCCCTGCCCGAGCGAACCTGGACATGTCAACGTATTGCCGGCCATCTCATCATGGGCCTGTGGGTGCTGCTTGGCGTAGGGCTCGTCTGGTTTCTGGTTGCATCCTGGGACACGGAACTTTTCAAGAAATATGCACCCGGCTACGTCTCCGGTCTTGGCGTCACCCTTGCGCTGGTTGGCATTTCCATTGTGATCGGCGCGATCATTTCGGTCCCTGTCGCCTACGCCCGCATGTCCAAAAACCCCGTTCTGTCGGGGCTTGCCTATGCTTATGTCTATTTCTTTCGTGGCACACCGCTGCTCGCCCAGACGTTCCTCGTCTATTACGGGGTCGGCTCGTTCAAGGCCGAACTCGACGCTGTCGGCCTGTGGAGCTTTTTCCGCGAGGCGTTCAACTGCGCCATCTTCGCCTTTTCGCTCAACACCGCAGCTTACCAGGCCGAAATGCTGCGCGGCGCCATAGAAAGCGTACCGAGGGGCCAGTGGGAGGGAGCCGCGTCGCTCGGTTTGCACAAGATGCAGACCATGTGGAAGATCATTCTGCCGCAGGCGGCGATCGTCGCATTGCGGCCTTATGGCAATGAGGTCATCCTGATGGTCAAGGGCTCGGCCATCGTTGCGATCATCACTGTCTACGACCTGATGGGCATCACGCGGCTGACCTATGCGCGCACCTTCGACTTCCAGTCCTATATTTGGGCAGCCATTATCTACCTCATAATCGTGGAGATACTGCGCCGCGCCATAGACTGGGTCGAGCGCCGTATCACCAAACACCTGAAACGCTGAAGGTCGACACAGCCGGGCAGCTTGACGAATCCGGCGCATGGCATAGACCATCGGCAGCGATTCTCATTCCCATACAGGAAGGTAAACTATGGCATCGGTGGCATTTCTTGGTCTTGGCGTGATGGGATACCCGATGGCCGCGCACCTGAAAAACAAGGGCGGCCACGAGGTCACCGTCTACAACCGCACCAGGGCAACCGCCGAAAAATGGGTCGCGCAGCACGGCGGCAAGCTTGCGCCTACCCCGGCGGAAGCAGCCGCAGGGCAGGATTTTGTCTTTTCCTGCGTCGGCAATGACGACGATTTGCGCTCGGTAACGACCGGCCCGCAAGGCGCTTTCGCGACCATGAAAAAGGGCGCGATCTATATCGACAACACCACCGCTTCCGCCGAAGTGGCGCGCGAGCTTGCCGAAAAAGCCACGGCGGCCGGCTTTTCGTTCCTGGACGCACCGGTATCCGGCGGTCAGGCGGGCGCCGAAAACGGCGTGCTGACCGTCATGGTTGGCGGCGAAGAAGAAGCATTCGAAAAAGCCAGGCCGGTGATCGACGCCTATGCGCGCATGATCGGACTGATGGGGCCGGCTGGCTCCGGCCAGCTGACCAAGATGATCAACCAGATCACTATCGCCGGGCTCATTCAGGGACTGGCCGAAGGCATCCATTTCGGCAAGAAGGCTGGCCTCGACATTGAGAAGGTGGTCGAGGTCATCTCGAAGGGTGCCGCCGGCTCGTGGCAGATGGAAAACCGGCACAAGACCATGAATGCCGGCAAATACGACTACGGGTTCGCCATCGACTGGATGCGCAAGGATCTTGGAATCTGCCTTGACGAAGCGAACCGCAACGGTGCCAGCCTGCCGGTGACGGCGCTGGTTGACCAGTTCTACAAGGACGTTCAGGCGATGGGCGGCCGGCGCTGGGACACGTCCGCGCTGCTGGCGCGGTTGGAACGATAATCAGGCCGCGTTGGCGCCGGATTCCTTGTCCAGCACCATATATTCGAGCGGCATTTCGGTCGTATATTTGATCTGCTCCATGGCGAACGACGACGACACGTCACGAATTTCGATCTTGGAGATAAGCCGCTTATAGAAGGCGTCATAAGCGGCGATATCGGGCACGACCACGCGCAGCAGATAGTCGACGTCGCCGCTCATGCGGTAAAACTCGATCACCTCCGGGAATTCCTGGATCACCTCGGAGAATCGCCGCAACCACTCATGGCTGTGCGAGTTCGTGCGGATCGAAACGAACACGGTAACGCGCACATTGATCTTGCCGGCGTCGAGAAGCGCCACCCGGCGCTTGATGACGCCTTCCTCCTCAAGCTTCTGGATACGCCGCCAGCACGGAGTGGTCGACAGACCGACCTTCTTGGCGACATCGGCTACCGCGAGCGTCGCGTCCTCTTGCAGCAGTCGGAGGATTTTTCTGTCCAGGCGATCCATTGGGTGTTTCCCTGAGAAATTATTTCGCGAATATCCCCTTTATCCTACCCATTAACAAGAAATAGATTCCGCCCATGGCGCTGTAAGCGAGTGATCTATTGCGCGAAAGTCACTCAATGCGGTGGCGTATTTCCGTCCGCAGGAAAGGCAGCAAATCCGTTTCGAACCACGGATTGCGTTTCAACCATCCGGTATTGCGCCATGAGGGATGCGGCAGCGGCAGAACCTTGCGCGTGGGAGACGCACCCCATATGGCGCGCCAGTTCATCACGGTTTCGCTCAGCGAAGCATGCCGCGCGGCGCCCATATGCCAAGTCTGCGCGTAGATGCCGATGGTCAGCACGAGGTCTATCTGCGGCATCAGGTCCATCAGCGGCTTGCGCCAATGGATCGCGCATTCGCGGCGTGGCGGCAGGTCGCCGCCATTCTTATCCTGCCCGGGGAAACAAAAGCCCATCGGCACGATGGCGAATTTTTGCGGATCGTAGAATTCCTCGTCGGTCACGCCCAGCCAGTTCCGCAGCCGGTCGCCGGAAGCGTCGGTGAAGGGCACGCCACTCACATGCACCTTGGTGCCCGGCGCCTGGCTGGCGATCAGGATGCGCGCGCTGGACGACGCTGCGATCACCGGCCGTGGCTCATGCGGCAGCGGCTTGCCGATCGGGTTTTCCACGCAGATGCGGCAGGCGCGGATTTGCGCCGCTAGTTGATCGAGGGCCTTGCTCATGTCAGGCGGAAGCGCTTGGCCGGCTGGATACCGCTCTATGCCATCGCAGCACATTGGCGCATTCCTGCGGCATCCCGATGCGAGCCGGCTTCATGAAATCGACGGCAATCAGGCCTGTGATATCGGCAATGGAATAGGCATCGCCGGCGACAAACTCCCTGCCTGCCAGTTCACGATCCAGGAAATGCAGAAACTCTACCGCCTTGGGCTTGTTGGCCTCGCCCCATTCGGGGATTTGCGGGACCTCCCAGTCCTTCATCGCCGGATGAATGTGACGGAATGCGGCGGCTACGCAACCCATGAAATTGAGCTCCATCCGCCTCTGCCACATTTCCACCAGCGCCTTGCCGACCGCGCCTCGGCCGAACAGCGCCGGCTCGGGATGCAGTTCTTCGAAATAGCGGCAGATAGCGACGGATTCAGTGATGATCGTGCCGTCGTCCAGTTCCAGTACAGGCAGCCGCCGCATCGGATTGCGTGAACTCACCGCATCCTGCCGATGTTCCAGTGCTCCCATATCAATCGGCACCAATGGTACGGTGATGCCTTTCTCGGCAAGGAACACACGAACCCGCCGCGGATTGGGCGCCCGGCCGCCATCAAAGAGCTTCATGGAATATTCCTGTCCGAGTCCATCTTTGAACTATAGGTCGCCTACGGCCAAAACCGAAGGGCTTGCCGAAGCCAATCGCCGATGAGCACCAGAACATCGTCATCTCTCGGCTCAGACGTCGAGCCATGATGGCGGCGCCAGTCCTGCGGCCGGTCGAACGTGCCGGCCCAGATGCCGGCTTTTGCCGCCCGCGCCGCAGCTTCCTCGGCCTCATAACCTCCATAGGCCACCGCCCACCCCGCCGCGACCTGAGCGCGGTTGAGGTCGACGTCGCCGGCAGTACACTCGCCCAGAAAGCGCCCGTAGCGATCGCGGCTGGTGCCGCTGCAGGAAACGGGCCGCCTGCTGATCAACTGCACCAGTGCTTCGCGTGCCCGTTTGCCGCAAGCGTAGTCGGCCCCGTCTCGTTGGCAGACCTGCGAGTATTCTGGCGCGTCGATGCCTGAGAGCCGGACACGCTCCTTGCCGAGCGTGATGGAATCCCCGTCATTGATTACTGCCATTCCCTGCTGCGTCTGCGTTTCGCGCCGGTCCAGCTTCACCGCAAGCAGGATAAGCAGGCCGAGCAGGACGATCGCCAGCCCGTAGTCCCAAAGCCTGCGCCACAGGCCGCGCCGAGGCGATCCGTCCCATCGGCGTCGGTATGGCGAACTCATATGGAAAACAAACTCTTAATCATTCGGCTGTAGTGTCAACGATTGAAACCGCTGCCCGCATAATTGAAGTTTCCATGTCGTTGCAAATCGCAAGTACAGCGGACAAGAATATCGTGGACCGCCGCAAGCCACATCGCAACAGCGATGTGGCGCGTGCCGTGCGCAAGACCCGCGACCGCCTTTCTCAGCAATCGGGCAATCGCGATTTCGATCGCGAGCTTCTGAAACTCCACGCCCGTGCCATGGCCGGGGGCGCAACCGCTATACCGCTGCTGATCGTGGCAATCGCGGCCGCAGGTCTCGCCGTCGGCATGAGCGGCAAGATCCTGATCTGGGCGCTGCTGACGGTTTCCTGCTATGCCGGCCTTGCTGTCGTCGCCCGTCATGTCGATCGCACTGACTCGGCGGACCTCAAGCCGCTGCAAAGCCGGCGCAGCTTTCTGGCCGCGCATTTTCTCAGCGGCCTTGGCTGGGCGTACTTCGCCTCGCTCGGCTGTGATGCCTGCGCGGTCGATCAATTCCCGGTCATCAAGGCGGTCATGCTGCTGTTTGCCATGGCGGCCACCGCCATCATAGCATCTTCGCTGCGCGACGCACTGCTCGCCACCTTTGCCGTCCCTGTAGCGGTCTATGCGTATTTCGCCGCACGCCTATGGATGCCCGTGGAAGGCATCATGGTCGGGCTTCTCGTCACCGCCCTGCCCTTTTTTGCCTATGTCGCCAGCCACCTGAACCGCTCGTCGGTCATGCTTTTGTCGTTCCAGACAGAAAAGGACGCGCTGATCGCGGAGCTTGAGACGGCAAAGTCAATGTCCGATGAAGCCAGGCGACGCGCCGAGGAAGCCAATCTGGCAAAGTCGCGCTTCCTGGCATCGATGAGCCATGAATTACGGACGCCGCTCAACGCCATTCTCGGCTTTTCGGAAGTAATGGCCAATGAAGTATTGGGCCCGATGAACAATCCGACCTATCGCGACTATGCGAAGGACGTGCATGATTCCGGCCAGCACCTGCTCGACCTTATCAACGAGATTCTCGACCTGTCGCGGATCGAGGCCGGACGCTACCAGCTTCATGAAGAGCCTGTGGTCCTGCTCAATATCGCCGAGGATTGCTGCCACATGATGGAGCTTCGCGCGCGCAACAAGGACATCCGTATAGTCCAGGATTTCGAAAGCCAATTGCCGCGCCTGTTCGCCGACGAGCGCGCCGTGCGACAAGTCATCCTGAACCTTCTTTCCAATGCGATAAAGTTCACATCGACCGGCGGCGAAATCCGCGTCCGTGTCGGCTGGACCGCCGGCGGCGGACAGTACGTCTCGGTGCGGGACAATGGGCCGGGCATTCCCGCTGACGAGATACCGATCGTGCTGTCAGCCTTCGGGCAAGGCTCTATCGCCATCAAGAGCGCAGAACAGGGAACAGGCCTTGGCCTGCCCATCGTCCAGGGCCTGGTCGCCATGCATGGCGGCGAGTTCCAGTTGCTTTCCAAGCTGCGCGAAGGCACGGAAGCCATCGCCATCTTCCCGTTGAGCCGCGTGATGGAGGAATTGCCGGCCCTGCCGATGAAGGCCGTGGCCGGCGGGCGCCGGCGCTAACGGCTACGCCTCAGCGCTCGCGTATGGCGGCCGCCATGCCTGAACTGCAAAGAGCAGCCGCCTTGACGATGCCGGCGGCAATTCCCGCCCCTACACCCTCCCCGTGGTTCAGGCCGAAATCGAGCAGCGGTCGCAGGCCGAGCTTCGCCGCGGCCTGCGTATAAGCGGCCTGCGGGGGGAGACCGGCGAGCAGGCAGTGATCGAGCGCGGCGGGGTTTGCCGCATGCAGCACCGCCGCAGCGGCAAAAGAAGCCGAACCGTCGATCAGCACCGGTATTTTCTGCATGCGCGCGGCGAGGATTGCGCCGGCAATCGCGGCAAACTCACGCCCGCCGACGCGGCGCAAAGTCTCCAGTGGGTCCTTGAGTTGGTTGCCATGGAACGCAAGCGCCTTGTCGACAATTGCGGCCTTGCGCGCCGTCATCGTTTCGTCCGTATCGGAACCCGGCCCGATCCAGTCCGCGCCTTTGCCGCCGAACAGCGCCGCCAGCAAAGCCGCCGTCACCGTGGAATTGCCGACACCCAGATCGCCAAGGCACAGAAGGTCGGTACCGTCCGCGATGGCCTCCATGCCGAAAGCCATGGTCGCGGCACAGCCACGTTCGTCAAGCGCCGCCTCCTCGGTCATATCGCCGGTCGGCACATGCAGCGCCAGGTCGAAGACCTTCAGGCCGAGATCGTAGGCAACGCAGATCTGGTTGATCGCCGCCCCGCCGGCAGCACACAGTTCCACGGCATTTGCCGTCGCCGCCATCGGGTGCGGTGAGATGCCGTGGCGGGCAACACCATGGTTTCCGGCGAAGATCGCCACCAATGGGCGCCTGACGAAAGGCGGAGCGCGTCCGGTCCACGCCGCCAGCCATTCGGCGATTTCCTCAATGCGGCCAAGCGAATTTTTCGGCTTGGCGACCTTCGAAAACAGTGTTCGCACCCGTTCCGCGGCATTCTCGTCCGCCTCCGGCAGCTTGGCGAGGAGGTCGCGGATATCGTCGAAAGGCAATGCGCTGGTCATGGTTGAGGCGATCCTTGCAGTTGGCGACGGGATAGACCTGTTGGCGGCCCGGCACAACCTTCCCGCCCTGGCGCTAAAACGGTTGCGGGCGGCGGAATCCGGAGGGCTTGCATTGACCTGTCTGTTGCACCATGTGGAAAGCGATCCAAGGAATTCTCTCATGTCCGCTATCGAATCCCCCTGCATTCTCGTCTGCTCGATCGACCGCGCGACGGGCTATTGCTTTGGCTGCGGCCGCACGCAGGCGGAAATCGGTGCGTGGCTGGATATGACGCCGGAAACGCGCAGTTCCGTCATGGCCGAATTGCCGGCTCGGCTGGAAACGGTCGAACGCAAGCCGCGCCGCGAAACCCGACGCGCGCGCATGGCGCGCGAACGCGGCTCTCTTGCATGAACCGCCTGCCATGAACCGGCTGTTCTGGATCGTGATGGGAGTGATCGGGCTAGCGCTGGTGCTGCTGGTTTTCAACAACACGGCCGGAACGACTTTCGGTATCGCCAACGACGATTTCGGCCAGCTTGTCTGGCTGGGCATCTTCGCCGTGGTTATCGGCGCCTTCGTGCTGCGTTCAGGCCGCCCGCTCGGCACTCTTGCCAGGCACCTTGGCGGCTGGGTCGCCATCGTGCTGGTGCTGGTCGCAGGCTACCAATACCGCTACGAGTTGCAGGATTTCGCCAGCCGCGTCAGCGCCGGCCTCATTCCCGGCAGCCCGTTGGCGCTCGGCGAAGAGGACGGACGCCCCACGGTGACGCTGGAAAAGGCGCTCAACGGCCATTTCGAGGCGCGCATTCTCGTCAATGGCGCGGCAATCCGTGCAGTGGTCGACACCGGAGCAAGCAGTACGGTCCTGAGTGCCGACGACGCACGCGCCGCCGGCCTCAACCCCGACGACCTTCGCTACACGATACCCGTCGCCACCGCCAACGGCGTGACAAAAGCCGCAGGCGCGCGCGTCGAGGAACTGTCGATCGGCGGCATTTCGCGCAAGAACATAGCCGTGATGGTCGCTGCCCCCGGCACGCTCGGACAGAGCCTTCTCGGCATGAATTTCATCGCAACGCTGTCCGGTTTCGACGTGCGTGGCGACCGGATGATTTTGCGCGACTGACCTGTCAGGCGGCTTGTTCTTCTGCGTTGTCGAGATCGACGGCTGAGAAGGCAGCTTTCAGGATATCCGGCCCGGCTCCCGGTCGTGTCGCGTCCGTGGAAAGAATCTGCCGCCAGCGCCGCGCACCCGGCAGCCCATGAAACAGTCCGACCATATGGCGCGTGATGTGGCCGAGCCGGCCGCCTTGCTCGATATGGCGGGTTGCATAGGCAGCCATCGTTTCGATCAGTTCAGGATAATCGAACGCCGCGCCGGTGCCACCGTAAACCGTGGCATCGACATCGGTAAGAATGCCTGGCGTATGGTAGGCGGCACGGCCGAGCATGACGCCGTCGACTTTTTTCAGGTGATCACGCACCTCATCCAGTGTCTGAATTCCGCCGTTTATCCCTATGAAGAGGTTTGAGTTCTTTTCCTTAAGTCGGGAGACACGCCCATAATCAAGCGGCGGAATATCGCGGTTTTCTTTAGGCGACAGTCCCTCCAGCCATGCCTTGCGGGCGTGCACCCATAGTGCATCGGCACCGGCCGCAACAACGCCGCCCGCAAGTTCGTCGAGCGCCTGCTCGGGGTCCTGGTCGTCGACGCCGATCCGGCATTTGACGGTAACGGGAATTCGCACCGCCGCTTTCATCGCCGCAACGCATTCGGCAACAAGTGCCGGCGTTCTCATCAGGCAGGCGCCGAAGGTTCCCGACTGGACCCGGTCAGAAGGGCAGCCGACATTGAGATTGATCTCGCCATAGCCGAAAGCTTCACCGATACGTGCAGCCTCGGCCAGTTTTTTCGGATCGGAGCCGCCCAGTTGCAGCGCAATCGGATGCTCGGCCGCATCGAAGCCAAGCAAGCGTTCGCGCGCACCATGAATGACGGCATCGGCGACAACCATTTCCGTGTAAAGCAACGCATGCCGCGTCAACTGACGGTGGAAAAACCGGCAATGCCGATCCGTCCAGTCCATCATGGGCGCTATGGCAAATTTATATTTATATTCAATCACTTACTACTCTCTGTCGGTCCAGTCCGGGATTGAAGCAACAATAGACACTGTTAATGATTTCAAATACATAGCCTAGAAATGCAGCGGCGGTGAGAAAATCTTACCGGTCCAGTGCTCCAAAATTGCTCCATGCAACCCCTTCATCGCCATTCGGTCCGCCGTGGAGCACCGTAGCACTCCAGTGCTCCAAAAGTGCTCCATTTCTGTGGATCGCTCTTAAGAATACTGCAATATCAATAGGTTAAAAAAATGCAGTCCAGTCCATCATAGGGGCGACGGTTAAAACACGGCGGTCGTAAGGCGCTGATTTCCTTGTATCCCGCAGCTTCGGGCGTTTTTCTACGACGTCTGATTTCGTCTCGTTTTGAGCCATTCTTGACCGTTCGCACGTAAAGTACAACATTTGTCGTACCGCAATCAGAAATGTTGTACCGTCTCCATGGGAACGGTTATTCCCTGACCACGAAAAGACGGCCCTGTCGGCTTTCTAGCGCAAATACTCATTAAACGCGATGGCCAGACCGTACATCGGGGGACCCGCACTTTTAATCGCGGGTCGGCCGGCGCGCCACCTATCAAGATTTCGCGATGGCCGTGAGCCTGACATGCTTCGCCTACATCGCGACGATCTGCTCGGCGCCGGTTAGGATTATGTTTGCTTGTTTGAGCGCCGCGCTACTTTTTCTTTTGTCGGCTCGGTCGAAGTTCGTCGATCTCGTTGCTGCAATCGTCTGAGTGTCAGTTCGCAACAGCCACGAACAGTCATGGGCAAGGTCATCCCGATAGAGCCGACAGCGACGACCGTCGCGGCGGCCACGGCGAGCAGAGCGACCATAATGGCGATATCGCAGAGGGCAGAAGGATTTAACGTCTTGCGAGATTATCGCGACTTAAGCACTAGCGGATAGCCGAAAGTAACGTTCTTGATCTCTGCGTGCATTTGCGGAGAGCTGTTGTCGACATCTAGCGCAACGCGGACATAGCGAGTTCCAGGACGGAATTTGTGTTCGTCTCGGTCCTTATCGCTTTCGCCGGTAATAGTGCCGCTGATGAGGCTCCATTCTGACGAGACATAAATAGGGGTGCCGCGTGCAGCTGGGTACCTGGTAGCTTCACCACCGGGTGATGTTGGCTTTTTATCTTCATCATAGGTGGCAAGGCCAAGATAAATGTATGCTACCGCCATCGATCTGTTGTTATCGAAAAGCGTCTTGTGAACAGTTGAGATTGACCGAACGTCGGCGGATAACACGTAAGTCGACGCAGGATCGACGGCGATGAAATCGGACAGATATCGGGCCTTCCCGGTCGCTGCCGTCATGCCCCATTCCTTGGAACTAGGAGCGAATGGCGGATCGTTTCTGTCCAGGACGAGCCACCCAGTTTGCAGTGCCGAAAGACAGATAACGCCTGTCAGCGCGCAGACCCACAGAAAAATACGAAAATAGGCCTTAGCTGCGTCCTTCATGAAATCCTCTATCGCCAACTTGGCCCGGCGGGGGTTCTACTGGCAATTTTACTGATCTGCAAATAAAGGGAGCATGATTGCCGATCCGGCTTACCACTACCACCACGCGATCAACGGAATAACCGCGGTCCAAATCACGCCGCGAACAAAGCCGCGTTTACCAAGCTTCCAAGGATCAACGCGGTCGTTCGAATTGTTGTTGTCGTTTGCCATGATTTGAATGAAAGCCCGGCCGCTGTTTGGAGGCAAGGGTGACGGTCGCTTGAAAAGAATCAACCGCGCCGCCGGCGGGTCTGTCAGGAATTCTGCGCGCGGCCGATTTCGTCATTGGCTGGCGAAGCTCTTGCCGAAAACGGCAGAAAACTGGGTTCTGGCCTCGCACCATTCGCGCGGCGGCAGGAATCCCGCTATATAGAGGAAGCTCGGACAAAGCGAGTTAGTGTTTAACGAGCATCGTCACCCCATTGCTCGAAGCACGATAGCACCGTGCCGTCATCTCCAGGCCTCTGGACAGACTTGTACTGACCTTGACAAAGTGCCCAACGACGACGACTTCGGGCATGATTTGAGTGCAATCACGATGGCTTCCTGGACATGCTGACAGACCCGCTTTTACCGATCAGTTCCGTTTCATCTGCTGGTGAGCCTGCGATATTGGCGCTCAACAACGAGCATGCCGCTGAATTGTCGTGGCTGGAGCCGGATAGGTTGACGTGCCTGCTTGGCCGCAGCTTTTATGCGCGCCGTATCGGCGCAATCGAGGCTTTTATCATGGCGTTCGATCAAGACGCCGACTACGACAGTCCGAATTTCGTCTGGTTTCGCCGGCGTTATCCGCGTTTCGTTTATGTCGATCGCGTCGTCGTCGCAAAATCGGCGCGTGGCCGGGGGCACGCGCGTCGCCTCTATGAAGCCCTGTTCGAACAGGCGAGGCAGGCTGGCCATACGATCATTACCTGCGAGGTGAACGCCGAGCCCGCGAACCCCGCTTCCGACGCGTTCCACGCCAGCCTCGGCTTCACCGAGGTCGGCGATGCCGTCATCCATGGCGGCGAGAAAACAGTCCGCTATTTCGCCCACGACATCGGGCCGGCATAGAAACCAAGGCCGGACGCCGTCCCGGTTTGAAGGCAGCGTCCGGGTTTGCGTTACTGGAACAGTTGCAACGCGTTGAGCAGTGTCTGCGACACACCCCAGATCAGCGGGATGCCTACGAACCCCCAAGCCAGCACAAGCTGCAGCGTAGTGGTGGTGCCAGGATTGCTTTCCATGTTTTCCTCCCTACGCCCTGGCTGCTTCGCCGGCGTCGGCAAGCGCCGAGCCCTCGCGTCCAGCCTTCATGTGGAAGCGTGACTCCACCGGCTTGACCAGGAAATTGCAGATCAAGCCGATCACGAACAGCCCCGCCATGATGTACATGGTGGTGTTGTAGGCATCGGCCTTCGGC
>JBARYG010000085.1:0-18599 GCA_049647745.1 Mesorhizobium sp. | reverse complement strand
GTTCTGGACGTTCTGGATGGGCATCTGAGCCTGGGCGGCGGCGATGATGCGATTGTAATGCTCGGCGTGCTGGAGATAGTTCTCCGCCATGACACGGTCGCCAGAGCTTTGCGCATCGCGCGCCAGCGTCGCGTATTTCTCGGCAATCTGCTGGGCGGAACCACGGATCTTCACGTCCGGGCCATTGCTCTCATAGTTGCGGGTCAGGGGATTCGGCCCCTTGCGGTTATTGTTATTATTGTTGCCGCCACCGCCGCCATTGTTGTTGCGACCGCGCATGCGCCTGTTCTGCTGTTGTGGCCTCATCAGACTCTCTTCATCATGGAAATTTGAAAAACTCGCTGCAAACGGCGGCGCTCATGCGTCCTGCCGCTTCGGTATCTCACCGGTGCTCGCCCGCATCGATTGCGTTGGCGTCACTTGCCATCCTGCTCGGTTACATATCACTTGCCGAACGATTCCCGCTCGAAGCTTGGCGTCGATTGCGCAAGAGGGGCAGCTGTTTCCAAGGAAACCGAATCGCTGGAGCACTGCCTGCTTCGTCTCGTCCGGTTGAAAAAACCCTAGCTGCATTCCCGAGCATTGCCAAGCGTTTTTTTCCCAATCGTTTCAGGCTATTTTGCGGGCGTCTCAAGCATCCGCGAAGACCAGGGCACGATCGTTTGCACCAAGATCGCGATACGCGCCGATCAGGGTGAAGCCTGCTTGCCTGAACAAATCTGTTACATCGGCCTTCTGCGTGGAACCAATTTCCACCGCGACCAGCCCGCCTGCTTCCAGATAACCCCGAACGCCGGCAGCAAGGATGCGATAGACGTCAAGACCGTCATTTCCCCCGTCCAAGGCGCGGTGCGGATCAAAACCGCGCACTTCCGCCTGCAGGGATTCAATGTCTCGTGACTTTATATAGGGCGGGTTGGAGACGATTACATCGTAGCGACCGGTAATTTTCGAAAACCAGTCCGATTTCAGTGCCGTGAAACGGTCGGCAAGGCCAAGCTGCGCTGCATTCCGCATCGCGGTGCCCAGCGCATCGTCACAGATATCGACGCCGGTGGCAGTGGCGTCAGCAACAGCACTGAGCAACGCCAGCGCAACAGCCCCGGTGCCGGTGCCAAGGTCGAGAATGCTGCATCTTCCCTGACGCGCAACGGTCGCCCTGACCAGCGGAAGCACCGCCTCAACCAGCGTCTCGGTATCGGGGCGGGGTTCAAGCGTGCCGGCGGACAGACCAAGCCGCAAACCGTAGAATTCGCGAAATCCGATGATGCGGTGCACCGGCTCGCCCGCCAGTCTGCGCGCCAGGGCACTGTCGACTGCGGCAATTGCGGCGGGCTCTATCCTTCGGCCGGGTTCGGCTATCGCCTGCGTTCTCGTAGTCCCGGAAAAATGCTCCACCAGCAGCCGGGCATCGAGCGCGGCTTCCGCGATGCCCGCTTCCGTCAGGCGCCGCCGCGCCTCGCGATGCAGTTCGGCCAGGGTCACGCAACCATCCGGCAGGCTCGCATCAGCCGCTTCAGCCTCGCGCTCCGGTGCGCATGACATGTCATCCGGCAGCGCTCATGTCGGCAAGCAGCTTCGACTGGTGGTCGGCAATCAACGCATCGACGATCTCGCCCAGTTCACCCATCATCACCCGGTCGAGCTTATAAAGCGTTAGATTGATGCGGTGGTCGGTGACGCGGCCCTGCGGAAAATTGTAGGTGCGGATGCGCTCCGAGCGGTCACCCGAGCCGACCTGCGATTTTCGCGACGACGAGCGCTCTTCGTCGGCGCGGCTGCGTTCGAGGTCGTAAAGCCGCGCCCGCAGGATTTGCATGGCTCGCGCCCGGTTCTGGTGCTGCGACTTTTCCGCCTGCACCACCATGATGCCTGTCGGCAGGTGGGTGATGCGCACAGCCGAATCGGTGGTGTTGACGTGCTGCCCGCCGGAACCGGAAGCGCGCATGGTGTCGATGCGGATTTCATCCGGCCTGATTTCGATGTCTACTTCTTCCGCCTCTGGCAAAACCGCTACCGTTGCAGCCGAAGTATGGATGCGCCCCTGTGCTTCGGTTGCCGGCACGCGCTGCACGCGGTGCACGCCCGACTCGAACTTCAGGTGCGCGAAAACGCCCTTTCCCGAAACGGTGGCGATGATTTCCTTGTAGCCGCCGGCATCGCCCTCGCTGGCTGACGCCGTCTCGAAACGCCAGCCATGCTCGGCGGCGTAGCGCTCGTACATGCGGAAAAGATCGCCGGCAAACAAAGCCGCCTCGTCGCCGCCGGTGCCGGCACGGATTTCAAGGATGGCGTTCTTGTCGTCGGCGGCATCCTTGGGCAACAGCAGAATCTGGATTTCCTGCTGCAACGCCTCGATCCGATCCTCGACGTCCGGCAGGTCCGCCTCCGCCAGCGCCCGCATTTCGCCGTCTGTGCTCTTGTCGGCGAGCATCGCCTCGAGATCGGCCTGTTCCTGCTCGGCCGCCCGCAGCGCCCTGATCTTGCCTACCAGATCCTGGATGTCGGCATATTCGGACGCCATTTTCACATAGGCATCCGCGGCCGGCCCAGAAGCCATCTGCGCTTCGAGCATGTCGAAGCGCTTGACGACTTGATCCATGCGGTCGCGGGGAAGGGAAATCATGGCGAACTATGTTTCGTTCCAGTGAGCACCGGCCAAATAGCGGAGATTGTGTCAAAGCTCAACGACAGACGCCGCTTGATCGCCTGCTTCGCGTGACCGTATCCGGCCGGCGGCGGATGCAAGGGCCACGGAAGCCACGATGCACCAGAGCGCCATCCACAGCATCTGCGTGGTCAACGGTATGCCAAGATCGATGAGGGCACCCGTAATGCCGGGGCCGAGCGCAGATGCCAGCACCATCGCCGAAACCGTGATGGCACGGTTTCCACCGAGATTGGCCAGCCCATAAACTTCCGGCCAGAGAGCGCCGAACAGCGTTGAGGTGAGCCCGCTGCTGATGCCGAGCAGGAACATGAAGACATAGACCCCCCACATAGGCGTCACCAACCCAACCACCAAGGCAGCGACAGCCAGTGGAAGAAGGGAATAGGGCAGCAGATTGAGCGACCCGAAACGATCAATCAGGTCACCGGCGAAAAAACCGAATATCACGGTTACCACCGACATCACGGTGAAGGCCGCAGCGAAGGCGAGTTGATCGTAGTGTCGCATCTCGATGAGATATCCCTGATGGAAAAAGATCACGGTACCGACAAACGCAGGTGCCAGCACCCCGGCCAACAGAAGGTAGAGGATCGGGTCTCGAACGACTTCGGCGCGCGTCCAGTCTCGTGCCGTACGCGACTTCGAGCCCTTCGTCTCATGTGACTGCGGTATGCGCTCGACCCGCATCAATGCCACAATAGCTGGCAGGCCGATCAACAGAAGGACGACTGCGGATGCGAACCATGCCGTACGCCAATCACCGGTAGCGCGCTCGATAATAACGACCAGGGCTGGAAGAACCGCTGTACCCAATTGCTGCCCGGGAACCACAAGGGCCATCGCACGCCCGCGATTGGCGACGAACCAGCGCCCGGTCTCGGTGAAAGCCGTCTCCGTCATCATGCCCTGTCCGAACAGGCGTAACAGGTAGATGGCCAGCGTCAGCATCACGATATTGGGTGCGACGGCGATGAAGACGCAGGCGAACGCAAGCGCAGGTATGGTGAACCGCGCAACCTTCCAGCCTGGCATGAGATCCAGCGTTCTGCCCAGCCACGGCAATGTCATCGCGCTCGCCAGCGTAGCCAGCATGTAGATGCCGCCAAAGGCGCCGCCCGAAAGGTCGAACGTCCGGCGCAGTTCGTTACCCGACAGGCCGATGAAAAAGGTCTGGCCGAATGACGAAAACAGCGTGAGCAGAAATCCGCCGGCAAGCCAGCGGCCGTTGTCGCGCGTGAAGCGCAAGGTATCGCGCAGGAAATTCGTCATGGGTTACATCAGCAAGGACGAGAGAAGAGCAACACGCTGACAGTTCACCGGACCGCTGGCTGATCGCAACGATCCAGATTGCTCACAACGGAATGCCACGATCGTCGGCAAAAGCCTGCAGCAGGGCCCGCATCGGCATGCCGCTGGCCGGCGCGGAAAGATTGTCGGCGAAGAACCGCTTCAGTTCTTCCAGCGGCAGTTCCCGCAGCATCGCCTTGACCGGGCCGATCGAAGCCGGCGACATCGAAATGGAACGGTAGCCGAGGCCGATCAGCGCCATGGCCGAGATCGGCTTGCCGGCGAGTTCCCCGCACAGCGTCACCGGCGTGAGATTGCGGTGACCGGCGTCCGCGACCTGCTTCAGCACGCGCAGGAACGGCACCGACAGGGGGTCGAAACGATCCGACAACTGCGTATTGCCACGGTCCACCGCCATGACGAACTGGAACAGGTCGTTGGAGCCGACGGAGACGAAATCGACGGCCTTCATCAGCTCGTCGAGCTGGAAAAGCAGCGACGGCACTTCGATCATAGCCCCGAGCTTGAGACTCGTCGGCAGATGGTGCGCAAACCGCGACAGGTGCCGCACCTCGCGGTCGATGATCTCGCGCGCCTGCGCGATCTCGCCAAGCTCCGTCACCATCGGCAGCATCAGCTTGAGTTCGCGCCCGCCGCACGCTTTCAAAAGCGCTCTTATCTGGGTGCGCAAAAGGCCGGGGCGGTCAAGCGTCAGCCGGATGGCGCGCCAGCCGAGCGCCGGGTTTTCCTCCTGAACCGATCCTTTGAAGTAGGGCAGCACCTTGTCGCCGCCGATATCGATGGTACGGAAGGTGACCGGCTTGCCACGTGCCGCGTCCAGCACGTCGCGGTAGAGCTTTTCCTGCGCTTCCGCGCGCGGGAAGGTCGACGCCACCATGAATTGCAGTTCGGTACGGAAAAGACCGATGCCGGCAGCACCCGCCTCCGCAAGCTGGGGCAGGTCGACGGCAAGCCCCGCGTTCATCAGGAGATCGACCTGGGTGCCGTCCTTGGTCACCGACGGCTGCTTGCGCAATTCCCGGTAGATTTCCTGGCGCCGCGCGCGGAACCGAACCTTTTCGGCATAGGCGGCTTCCAGATCCGGCTGCG
The DNA here is from genome assembly GCA_049647745.1 of Mesorhizobium sp. Taxonomy (GTDB): domain Bacteria; phylum Pseudomonadota; class Alphaproteobacteria; order Rhizobiales; family Rhizobiaceae; genus Mesorhizobium. The sequence continues at coordinate 13,531 of JBARYG010000085.1, read as the reverse complement.
GGCGCAGATGGATGATGCCTTCCTCGCCGTCGACGATGATATCGTCGCCGTTCTCCGACATGGAGACGGCACCCTTCATATGGCCTGCAACCGGAATGCCCATGGCACGCGCCACGATAACGACGTGGCCGGTCGCGGTGCCGTCTTCCAGCACCAGGCCGCGCAGCTTTTCGCGGGGATAATCGAGCAGTTCGGCCGCCCCCATCGAACGCGCGACGATGATGGCGTCCTTGGGCAGCGAGGCCGCCACCGCCTCCGGGCCGCGCCCCATCAACTGACGCAGCAGACGGTTGGCGAGGTCGTCGAAATCGCTCATCCGCTCACGCAGATACGGATCGGTCATGTGGATCATGCGAGCGCGCATGTCGCTCTGCACTTTCTCGACCGCCGCCTCCGCCGTCAGCCCGTTGTGGATCGCCTCTTCAAGGCGGCGCACCCAGCCGCGATCGTTGGCGAACATGCGGTAGGCTTCCAGCACCTCGCGATGCTCGCCCTCGAAGGCGACGTCGCGCCGCTCCAGCATGTCATCGATCGAAAGCCTGAGCGAACCGAGCGACGCCCCTAGTCGCCGCACCTCCTCGTCGCTGTCTTCGTTGAACAGGTTGGTGACGACGATGCGCGGCTCATGCAGGACGACATGGCCAAGCCCGATGCCTTCGTTGAAGGACAGGCCGGTGAAACTGACCGGCCGTTTCAGGTCGAGTTCGAGCCCCTGCCGGTTGAGCCTTGCCAGATCGCCGGTGGCGATCATTTCGGCGATCACCATCGCCGTCGTTTCCAGCGCCTCGACCTCGTCGTCGCGATAGGTGCGCATGGTCTTGTTCTGGACCACCAGCACGCCAAGCGTGCGTCCGGCACGCAGCACCGGCACGCCGAGGAAGGAGTTGTAGACCTCTTCGCCCGTCTCCGGCAGGTAGGCGAAGGCCGGATGTTCCTGCGCGTTGGACAGGTTGAGCGGTCGCGCGCTAGCCGCGATCGAACCGACAAGGCCCTGGCCCAAGCGCAATTGCGCAAGGTGGACGGCGTGCGGGTTCAAGCCTTCGGTGGCGTAGAGTTCAAGCACGGAATCGGAGCGCAGTACGTAAAGCGAGCAGACTTCGGCCACCATGTTGGAGGCGATGTCGCGCACGATCCGGTCAAGCCGCTCCTGCGGCTCCATCGGCTCTTGCATGAGCTCGCGGAGCCGTTTCAGCAAAACGCGCGGGCCGCTGGCCGTATCACGCATCGCGACTTGTTCTCCAATCGCATTCTCGTGCCGACGCGGTTTCCCGCGCCTGCTTTCACGCTAGAGCATCGGACCGAAAAGTGGAATCCGCTTTCGGATTGTTCCGGTGCTCAATCAAATTCCCGGATCGCCGCGCGTCCCGCAGGGCTAACGGCAATCCGGAACCAACTCTAAAAGCTCAGCTACTGCTTATCCAGACCGTAGACGGAATGCAAAGTGCGAACGGCAAGTTCCGTGTAGGGGCCGTCGATCAGGATCGAGATCTTGATCTCGGAGGTGGTAATGGCGCGAATGTTGATGCCCTTTTCCGCCAGCGCCTTGAAGGCGGTCGCGGCAACGCCGGTGTGGCTGCGCATGCCGATGCCGATCACCGACACCTTCGACATGCCGTCGTCGTGCTGCACCATGTCGAAGCCGATGTCGGCTTTTATCTTTTCCAGCGCCGCCAGCGCCTTGTCGATATCCCCTGACGGCACTGTAAAGGTCATATCGGTGAGCTTGCCGTCCTCGGAAATATTCTGGACGATCATGTCGACATTGATGCCGGCCTCGGCCAGGGGGCCGAAGATGCCGGCCGCCACGCCCGGCCTGTCGCCGACCCGGCGCAGGGAAATCTGCGCTTCATCCTTGGCATAGGCAATTCCGGTGACGACCTGCTGTTCCACGATTTCATCCTCGTCGCAAATAAGCGTTCCAGGCGGATTGTCGAAATCCCCCATTCCGGGCGCGTCCGGCTCCACGAAGGAAGACCGCACAAAGGTACGCACCTTGTGCACCATGGCAAGTTCGACAGAGCGGACTTGCAGAACCTTGGCGCCGAGCGAGGCCATTTCAAGCATTTCCTCGAACGATATCTTCGCCAGCCGCCGCGCCTTCGGCTCGATGCGCGGATCCGTCGTGTAGACGCCGTCGACATCCGTGTAGATATCGCAGCGGTCGGCCTTCACGGCGGCAGCGATGGCGACCGCGCTGGTATCGGAACCGCCGCGGCCAAGGGTGGCGATGCGGTTGTCCGGGCTGATGCCCTGGAAGCCGGCGACCACCGCCACCTGCCCTTCGCCGAAGCGTTTGACCAGAAACGACCCGTCGATGTCGACGATGCGCGCCGCGCCGTGGGCGTGATCCGTCTTGATCGGAATCTGCCAGCCTTGCCACGAGCGTGCGTGAACGCCCATGTTCTGCAGCGTGATCGCCAGCAGGCCCGCCGTCACCTGCTCTCCGGAGGCGACGACCGCGTCATATTCGCGAGCGTCATGCATGGGCGAAGCTTCGCGCGTCCACGCCACCAGTTCGTTGGTCTTGCCGGCCATCGCCGAGACGACCACCGCAACCTCATGGCCGGCATCGACCTCGCGTTTGACGTGGCGCGCCACATTACGGATGCGGGCGATGTCGGCGACCGACGTTCCGCCGAATTTCATCACGATGCGCGCCATGGAAACGAAACGCCTTTGCCTGGATACCGGTCCGAGGGCCGAAAATGATCGAACGAGAGCCCCGCAAAACCGGGGCGCAGCCTAGCTTGGGCCTCCTTAGCCAAAAGGCCGATCCTGTGCAAGCAACAGAAATTCTCCTGCCTGCGGCGAAATTTGCAGCCTTGACATTCAGGTCCCCACACCCGACTTCCTAACGCCGGTCCCGGGGACAGGACCCGGGACCCGATCGAGGAGACGATGCCATGCCAGAGCCAGGACGATCGGAATCAAAGCCGTCGACGATCGACGTCGCCGAAGTGGAACGCTTTTCCGCTCTCGCCGCCGAATGGTGGAACCCGAACGGCAAGTTTCGCCCCTTGCACAAATTCAACCCGGTTCGCCTTGCCTATATCCGCGACCAGGTGGCGGAGCGTTTCGGGCGCGACCCGCGCGAAGCGCGTCCCTTCAAGGGCCTGCGCTTCCTCGACATCGGCTGCGGCGGCGGCCTTCTGTGCGAACCGATGGCCAGGCTCGGCGCCGAGGTGGTCGGTGCCGACGCATCCTCCACCAATATCGAGGTGGCGAAACTCCATGCATCCGAATCGAGTGTCGATGTCGACTACCGTGCAACGACGGCGGAAGACCTCGCCGATTCGGGTGAAAAATTCGACGTCATTCTCAACATGGAAGTGGTCGAGCATGTCGCCGACATCGACCTGTTCGTGGCCAAATGCGGTGAAATGGTGAAGCCCGGCGGCATCATGTTTGTCGCCACCATCAACCGTACGCTGAAGGCGCTGGGGCTTGCCATCATCGGTGCCGAATACGTGCTGCGCTGGCTGCCGCGCGGCACCCACCAGTTCGGCAAGTTGGTACGCCCCGAAGAACTCGAAAAGGCCCTGACCGGCGCGGCAATGTCGGTGATCGACCGCACCGGCGTCATCTACCATCCGCTCGCCGACCGATGGCAACGGTCGAAGGATATGGACGTCAATTACATGGTGCTGGCCGAAAAAGGCTCGGCTTGAATTTCAGGCCGTCATTGCTTCCGACCCTGCGCCTTCGTGGTGATGAAGACGCCGGCGACGATGACCAGCGCGCCTGCCCATGTCAGACCCTGATAGTGTTCGCCTAAAAACAGCGTTCCCGAAAACAGGCCGACCGCCGCCGCGACATAGCCGATATGGCTGAGATAGACCGGGCCTCCGACGGCCTGCAGGCGGAAATAGACGGGAAACATCACCGCCGCCGAAACGGCCTGCGCAGCCACGATCCACGGCACTTGCCCCAGAAGCGGCAGCGTACTTCCGCCCTGCAACGCAAAAATCCCGGCAAGCAGCATAACCGCCGCCGCCAGATGGCTGCCGACGGCAAGCTCGGTCGGGCCGGTATCGCCCGGCCAATCCCAGGTCCGGTAGATGTTGCCGACAGCCAGGCTGACCGGGACAAGCAGCCCCATCGCTACCCAGAACAGGGCTGCCGGCTGGCCGGCTTCGCCGCGCGTCATCGCCACCATTACCGCGCCAACGAAGCCGACGACGATACCGGTTATGCCCAGAGCATTGGGGCGCCGCACGCCGAGCATAATGGAGAAGATCAGGGTGACGATCGGCGAAAGCGTATACATGATGCCGGTATAGCCCGCGCCCAGATGCGAGATGGCCGAGAACATCAGGAGATTGGGAATCGCGTAGGAAACCAGCGCTACGATGGAAAAGTAGCGCAGCTTGTGGGCGGTCAGACGAAAGCGGAAACCCTTGAGCTTCATGACGGCCCAAAGCAGGCCGCCGGCGCCGAACGATATGACGAAAGCCCACACGATCCCCGGCACGCCGGCATCGGTAGCGATCCGGCCGAGAGGCAGCGACAGGCCGAGCAGCGCGCCCGTCACCACCAGCAGGCCAAAGGCCGAATCCCAGATTAATTTCATCGATCACCCATGACGGGCGCGACCCGATCAAAAAAGCCGGACGGGGAAAATGCGCCAGAGCGCGAAAACGGGAGGCTCAGTTGCGGTCTTCCGGAAACACCGGCACCGGCATGAAAGCGACGCCGTCGTCGGCAAGGCCCTTTGCCTCTTCCAACGTCGCCTCGCCGTAGATGCCGCGCGGATCGGTCTCGCCGAAATGAATCTTGCGCGCTTCCTCGGCAAACTTGTCCCCGACATAGTCGGCGTTCTCGCGTATCTTCTCGGCCATGGCCTTGAGCTGCGCCATCGCCTCTTTTTGGGCTTCGCCCATGGCGAGTGCTACCTTTTCCTGCTTACGCCCGGTCGAAACGGCCGGCGCCATCAGCGCCTTCCCGACCTTGTGCGAGCCGCAGGTCGGGCAGTCGACGAAGCCGCGTTTTGTCTGGGTATCGAAATCGTCGTTGCTGCGAAACCAGCCCTCGAATTCATGGGCATTGTCGCAGATCAGCGAAAATCGGATCAAGACGCCGCTCCTCGCAATGGGCTGGCTACCGCACCGTCATTGACGCTGAAATCCCGCGCGTTCTTCAGGTTGGGGATCTTGCCACGCGCGGCCAGCGACTGCGCCGTGTCGATCTCGGCAACGATGACGCCCGGCTCGTCATGCGCCGCCTCGGCAAGCACCCTGCCCCACGGGTCGACGATCAGCGAATGGCCGTAGGTTTCGCGGCCATCCTCGTGCAGCCCTCCCTGCGCGGCGGCAATGACGAAGGCGCCGTTTTCGATGGCGCGCGCCCGCAACAGGATATGCCAGTGCGCTTCGCCGGTCTGCCGGGTGAAGGCCGCCGGTACCGTCAGGATTTCCGCACCAGCCAGCGCCTCGGCCCTGAACAGTTGCGGAAAGCGCAGATCGTAGCACACCGCAAAGCCTAATCTTGCACCGTCCATATCGGTTACCACCGCCTGCGCGCCCGGCTCATAAGCGGCCGATTCGCGCCAGCTCTCGCCGTTGTCCAGGTCGACGTCGAACATGTGGATCTTGTCGTAGGTCGCAATGGTTTCGCCGCGTGGCGAGATCAGCAGCGCGCGGTTGGCGATCTTGCCGTCGGCGCGCAGAATGCCCGTCGAACCTATATGCAGGAAAACGCCGAGTTCCCTGGCCAGGCGCTGTGCCGTGGTCACGGTCACGTCCTTTTCCTCGGAAGTGAAGATCGCCCGCCGCGCATCCTTGTCGCGAACCATCGCCCCGGTCATTTCGGGCGTCTGGATATAGGTTGCGCCTTGCCCGGCGGCATCGCGCACCAGCCTCTCCAAGTCAAAAGCGTTGCGCTCGGGGTCCGTGCCCGACCGCATCTGGATTGCCGCTGCCTTGAAAACACCCATCCTTACAATCCTTGCTTCGTCGATCCGTTGGCTAAAAGCGCGTCGAGACGCCCCTGCGCCTCCAAATCGTGGAGATCGTCCGAGCCGCCGACATGCACGTCGCCGATGAATATCTGCGGAAAGGTCGAGCGGCCATGCGCGCGCGAAATCATCTCCTGGCGCAGTTCCGGCGAAAAGCTCGCGTCGTGCTCGGTGTAGGCAACGCCCTTGCGTTCGAGCAGGCGCTTGGCCGCAGCGCAATAACCGCACATCATGCGGGTGTAGATCGTTACATCAACCATGGCGAATTCCGGTGTCGTTGCAGTCTATATAGTCGCGGTTTCGTCGGCCTGAAAGTCCCCGGGCAGCACGCGCGCGAAGGTCAGCACATCGACCGCACCGGCGCCGCCTTTTTTCAACGCCTTGGTCACCGCGCGCACGGTTGCGCCGGTCGTATAGACGTCGTCGATCAGAAGCACGCGACGGCCGGCAATCCGGATTTCCTCCTCTGCAGGCACACGAAAGGCGGCGCGCACATTCTGCTCCCGCTCGTGCCGTTCAAGCCCCACCTGCTGGCGCGTCAACTTCACCCGCCTGACGGCGGAGGGTGCGAACGGCAGGCCGCTGAGACGCGAAAGGGCCCGGCCAAGTTCCGCCGACTGGTTGAACTGCCGCCTGAAGAAGCGCCGCCAATGCAGCGGTACCGGCACGATCACGTCTGCCTCGGCGACCAGCTCGGCGCCCGCCCTCAGCATCCAGCGCGCCATCCACGGCGCAAGATCAGTCCGGTCCTGGTACTTCAGGCCCTGCACCATCCGGCGGGCGACGCCCGAGTATGCAACCGCCGCCCGCGCCCGATCGAAGGGAGGCGGATCGGCAATCGCCTCGGCGGACAAGAACCCCGCACCCATGTCGTGCACGAAGGGCGTCCCCATCACGGGACACCAGGGGCGTTCGAGCAGGCGCAGTTTCGGCCAGCATTCGGCGCACAGCACACCGGGCTGCGAGACATGACGACGACAACCCGCACAGACCGGCGGAAACAAAATCCGCGCCGGCCATTTCAGCGCGGTTCTGGAAAGCCCCTTGATATCCGCCATCGGTTAAGCCACGTGATGTCGGTGGCACTCTAGCAGATGCCGGCAACACAGGAACCGATCGTGCAGCCGATTTTTGATACGCCGCTGCTTCTCCAGCGCAAACGGCGAGCTCTTGGCCGTCCCGTCGCCGGTGCGGATTTCCTGATGCGGCGCATCGCCGACGATTTCGCCGACCGGCTGGACGCGGTGGAGCGCAAATTCGCCAGGGCCGCAGCCCTTTTTTGCCAGACTTCCGCAGCGTTAGACGCGATCAAGGCCAGCGGCAAGGCCGGCGATATCGTCCGCGTCGAGGCCGACGCGCTCTTTCTTGGTCATGAACCGGGCATCATTGCACCGCCCGAGACGATGCCTTTCGAACCGCAAAGCCTTGACCTGGCTGTATCGCTTCTGTCCTTGCAAGCAATGAACGACGTTCCCGGCATGCTGGCGCAGATAAGGCGCGCGCTGAGGCCGGACGGCCTGTTCCTGGCAGCCTTTGCCGGTGCCGGCACGTTGGCGGAATTGCGCGAGAGTCTTCTCACCGCCGAGGCGGAACTCTATGGCGGCGTCAGTCCCCGCGTGGCCCCCTTCCCCGATGTCCGCGACGCCGGCGGGCTTTTACAGCGCGCCGGATTTTCCTTGCCCGTCGCCGACGTGGAGACTGTGGTGGTGCGCTACGATACGCTCTATTCGCTGATGGCCGATCTCAGGGCAATGGGCGAAACGAGTGTGCTGGTCGACCGCCCTCGCCGTCCGGCTTCGAAACGCCTGTTCATGCGCGCCGCCGAAATCTATGCGGAACGTTTCACCGATCCCGACGGCCGTATCCGGGCGAGCTTTTCGCTCGTATGGATGTCGGGTTGGGCGCCCGATCCCTCGCAGCAGAAACCATTAAAGCCAGGTTCCGCCAAAGTATCGCTGGCAAAGATACTGGAGAACCCCGACGGGCTGACGAAACGGTAAAGGCGATAGCACCCCGTGGCGGCGGTCGTCGCTTATTGGTTGAACGCCTCGGAAATCTTGCCGCTGTTGCCGTCCCACAGCGCCCCCAGGTTGGTCGCGAAGTGGCCTACGCCAGCGAAGATGGCCAGCGACACCAATGCTGCGATCAGACCATATTCGATGGCCGTCGCGGCGTTTTCATCCCGAAGAAACCGGCACAGCAAGCGTGTCATCGTCGATCCTCTTGCCAGGACTGTAGCATCGAGCCGTTAAGAAAGGTTAACGCCACAGGCTTAACGGCGGGTGAACCGGATTTTGGCAGATCGCCGCCGGAAGGCGGAATAGCCAGATGCGCTCAGCAGTCGCCGCTGCGCCGCCCGTTGGCACGGATGAGGCAGACGGAATCGGGCGAAGGCTGCAGCACGCTGTGGCGAATCGTATATGTGTTGGAACGGCCTATCGATCCGGTCGTGGTCGTATCGAGGCCGATAAAGCCGTCGCGGGCCACCTGCTGGCGGCCATCGCTGTTGTCGAGCAGGGGAACCGCAATCAGCGCCAGCGCCACCGCTGCCGAACCGAACAACAGGGTGATCCGCAAAAGGCCCATGCCGGCATCGACAACGCGCAGGCTTCGTTTCGGTCGGATCGAATCCCAGTCGTCATCGAAGCTCATCGCACGTTTCCCCAGCAAACGTTCATGCGGCCGAAAAGGCAACACTCCGTCAATTTTTCATGGCAAGATAAATCTTCCATTAACGATCGCGATTACAGCCCAAAAAATCGACAGGATCACAAAAGGTCGATGAGGACGGAAACAAGCGGCGTGTCGGCGGGCGGCATCGGGTAATCGCGCATCTGGCGCGGCCGCACCCATTTCAGGGTCTGGCCCTCTTTCGGCACCGCGATCCCCTCGAAGCGGCGACATACATAAAGCGGCATCAGGAGATGGAAATCGTCATAGCCGTGGCTGGCGAAGGTGAGCGGCGCAAGGCAAGGGATCTTGGTCTCAATGCCGATTTCCTCGCGCAGTTCACGCACCAGGCATTCTTCCGGCGTCTCGCCGGGCTCGACCTTGCCGCCGGGGAATTCCCACAGGCCGGCGAGTTGCTTGCCTTGCGGCCGTTGCGCGATCAGCACGCGCCCGTCAGCATCGACCAGTGCGCAGGCGGCGACCAGAAGCAGGCGCTTGCCGGTAGGGTCCAAAGCCTTCAGGCCTCCCGCGGGCGGCGGTAGTGGTAGCGATAGACTTCGGTGAAGCCGAGCCCTTGATAGAGCGCCAGTGCCGGCAGATTGTCGGCCTCCACCTGCAGCCAGGCCTCGCGCGCACCCCGCAGGCGCGCCCATTTCAGGGCCGACAAAATCAGCTGGCGCCCAAGCCCCTGCTTGCGCACGGTCTTGTCGGTGGCGATCTCGAACAGCCCGGCAAGGTCCCCGTCATGGACGCAGAGCAGCGTCGCCAGCGGCTCGTCGCCGCGTTCGAGCACGAACATTCCGACCTCGGGCTGGATGGAGCCGATGATTTCCGACAGGCCGGCCCTGAGCGAAGCGTCCGAATCATGGACCTTGAGCGACGCGCTGACAAAACGGCTGATGTCGCGCAGCGGAATCTGGTCCATGGCGTCTTCCACCGGAGCGGCTGCCAGCGTCAGCCGCATGACCAACGACTCGTCGAAAGTGCTCCAGCCCTCGGCATCGAGATGGGCCGGGATGACCAAACCTGCCAATGGCGACAGACGGAACGTAAGCGGCCTGCCATAAGCCTCGAAGCGGCGACTGGCGCGCCCGATCCGCTCCGCGATCTGGCCGATGTCGCCGGGATCGAGCGGATTGACCGAATTCAGCCGCTTGGCCGGATGGCCGGCCGTCAGCCGCACCACCCAGGTGCCGTCATAATGCACCGCCGCCGCCGGCCAGGCGCGAAATCCCGCCGCTTCATAGCGGCGCACGGTAGCCAGCATGCTTGCCGGGTGCTTCGCTGCCAAATCCGTCAGCTCCGGTAGTCGCCGTTGATCGCGACATATTCCTTGGTCAGGTCACAGGTCCATACTGTCGCCTTGCCACGACCAATGCCGATATCGGCGCGAATCCTGATCTCGTCGCGCTTCATATAGGCCGAGGTCGCTTCTTCGGAATAGGAAGCGTCGCGTTCGCCCTCATGCGCCAGCCGGTTGTCGCCGAACCAGATCGAAAGCCGGTCGCGGTCCGCTGGCTCGCCGGCCTTGCCGACCGCCATGACGACACGGCCCCAATTGGCGTCTTCGCCGGCCACCGCCGTCTTGACCAGCGGCGAATTGGCGATAGCAAGCGCGATGCGTTTGGCCGAGCGTGCCGATTTCGCGCCGGTGACGGTTACTTCGACCTGCTTGCGCGCGCCCTCGCCGTCACGCACCACCTGCAGTGCCAGCGACTTCAGCACCTTGCCGAGCGCGCGGCGGAACGCGCCGAGGCGCGGGTCTTTCGGATCGGTGATCGGGGGCGCGCCGCGCTTCGCGGCCGTGCCGGTGGCAAACAGAAGCAGCGTGTCGCTGGTCGAGGTATCAGAATCCACCGTCACGGCGTTGAAGGTCTTGCCGACGCCACGCGACAGCAGGTCTTGCAATACCGGCGCCGCAATCGGTGCGTCGGTGGCGACGAAGGACAGCATCGTCGCCATATCCGGCGCGATCATGCCTGCCCCCTTGGCGACGCCGTTCAAGGTAACGTCCGTGTCGCCGAGCTTCACCGTCGCGGTCGCTACCTTCGGATAAGTGTCGGTGGTCATGATGGCCTTTGCCGCATCGAGCCACAGGTCGGGCTTTCCATCCTTGACCATTCCGGCCAGTAGCGGCCCGAACCGCGTTGCGTCGAGCGGCTCGCCGATAACCCCGGTCGAAGCCATGAACACGTCATGCGGCGTGCAGTTGGCGGCTTTTGCCGCGGCATCGCCGGTCAGGGCGGTCGCCTCGCGGCCCTTCCTGCCGGTGAAAGCATTGGCATTGCCTGAATTGACGACGAGGATGCGCGCCTTGCCCCGTCCGAGATTCTGCCGGCAGAAATCGACCGGCGCCGACGGGCACTTCGACCGGGTGAACACGCCGGCAACGGTCGTGCCTTCATCGAAAACCATGGCGAGCAGGTCGGTGCGGTTCTTGTACTTGATCCCGGCTTCGGCGGTGGCGATGCGCACGCCCTCGACGACTGGCATCTTGGGATATTTCTTCGGTGCGAGCGGGGAAATCTTATCGGACATCATGGCCTCGGCGGGAAAACGCGAAACGAGGCCGGTTTGCCCGATGCGACGCTTATGTGCAAGGCGTTTTGCTGCGCGCATCGGTCTTTGCCGTCGCTCTCTTTTTAAGAGATGCGCTCCTTGGTTCAAAGGCGTTTCATTCCAATCCTTCTGCCGCTGTGCCGCAGATCGACGCCATGCATGGCACCCGGCATCGGAAAGTCACCCAATAAATCGGCAGGTTACAATTTCGTGAACAAGGGGCTTGCCATGGTTTTCGCCGCAATCACGCCACAAACCAGTCCATTCTTTCGCCTCGCATAAAGTCGCCAAGGCTTTGCAAAACAACAATTTATTTCAACCTTCATGCGGGAGGCATTGATGATTCCTGCGCGCTTTTGCTCGCCCCTGGAAACCCCTTCAACCCTACTTGCCGCGATCCTTCTGGCATCTGGCCTCGCGGCGGCTGCGCCGTCCCCGGCCCTTGCCCAGGCAGCGTCCGCCGGCTCGACGCTTTCCGCCCAAAAGCCAAGCGGCTTGTGGCTGACCACGCCATATCCCGAGTTTTCCGCCCAGGCCGGCAAGGAAGTGAGCATCAATCTCAATCTCGCCAACCATGGCTTGCCGCCGCAACGGGTCGAGTTCGACGTCGGCGGCCTGCCGAACGGCTGGAAATGGGAGATCGACGGCGGCGGCAAGCCGGTTCGCGCGGCGATCGCCCGCGCCGACAACACCGTCGGTCTGACACTCAAACTGACACCGCCCGCGAATGCCGGCGACAAGCCGGTGAATTTCACCGTCTCAGGCAAGGCAGATGGCGAAGCGCTGCAACTACCCATGCAGTTGACACTGACCAAGACCGAACCCGCCAAGCTGACGCTGGAGCCGAAGCTGCCCGCGCTGCGCGGCACCGCGAAGTCGTCGTTCGATTTCAAAGTGGATATCAAGAACGAGGGCCAGGAAGACTCCACTGTCAATCTTCTGTCGAAAGCGCCGGATGGCTTTCAGGTAACCTTCAAGGAAGGCTACGGCTCGCAGGAACTGACCAGCCTGCCGCTGAAGGCCGGGGAATCGAAGACCCTGTCCGTCAGCGTTTCACCTCCCGACACCACGCAGGCCGGGCAATACCCCGTCATGGTCGCCGCGGCCGCCGGCGATATCAGCGCCGATACCAAGTTGTTGCTCGACATCACCGGCCGGCCGGCCATTTCTCTTTCCGGCCCGCAGGACCGCCTGTCCGGCGACGCCACGGCGGGTCAGGAGCGGACCTTCACCTTCACGGTCGCCAATTCGGGCTCGGCCCCGGCGCGCGACGTTGCGCTGTCGGCCAGTCCGCCCTCCGGCTGGAAAGTGACGTTCAACCCTGAAAAGGTCGACGAGATCGCGCCCGGCGCCACCACCAATGTCGGCGTTTCCATGACACCTTCCGCGCAGGCCATCGCCGGCGACTATATGGTCTCCGTGCGCGCCAACGGCAGCGGTGCCTCCGACCACGCCAATTTCCGCGTGACGGTCAGAACATCGACGCTGTGGGGCGTTGCCGGCCTCGGCGTCATCGGCGCATCGGCCCTCATGCTCGGCTTCGCCGTAACGCGGTATGGCCGCAGATGAGCCCGGTCATCGAGGCAAGCGGGCTTGTCAAGCGCTATGGCCGTTTTCCGGCCGTGGACGGCATCGACCTCACCATCGGGAAAGGCGAGGTTTTCGGCCTGCTTGGACCGAACGGCTCCGGCAAGACCACCACCATCCTGTTGCTGCTCGGCTTGACGGAGCCGACGGCGGGCACGATCAGGGTGCTTGGCCTCGACCCGCTCCGGCAACCTCTCGCGGTGAAACGGCGGGTCGGCTACCTGCCTGACCAGATCGGCTTTTACGACCATCTGACCGCGCGCGAAAATCTCGCCTATACCGCGCGGCTGACCGGGCTGGTCTCGGCCGATGCCGAAAAGCGTATCGCCACCGCCCTCGACCGGGTACGGCTGGCCGACGTTCGCGACAAGCGTGTCGCCACCTATTCGCGCGGCATGCGCCAGCGCCTCGGCCTCGCGGAAATCCTGGTCAAGCAGGCGGAGATCGCCATTCTCGACGAGCCGACATCCGGCCTCGATCCGCAATCGACGCAGGAACTGCTTGAACAGATCAGGGAACTTGCCGGCGAAGGCGTTACCATCGTCCTGTCCTCGCATCTTCTCGGCATGATGCAGACCATCTGCGATCGCGTGGCGCTGTTTCGCAAGGGCCGCATCGGCCTGATCGGCAATGTCGGCGAGCTGACCGGCGACGTGCTCGGCGGGACCCATGTGGTCGAGGTGGAGGCAAGCGGCGCCGACTTGGCGGCCGTGCTGGACGGCGCCCCGCACATTTCCACCGTCACGCCGCTCAAACCCGGCC
>JBARYG010000084.1:0-46375 GCA_049647745.1 Mesorhizobium sp. | reverse complement strand
GCGTGACGCTGCCCGCCGCCGGCCGGGTGACGGCGCGGGCTTGGCGACAGGACCGGCAGGCGGGACAGTCGCCTTGCGGACGGGTGCGACAGACTCCTGCGGCATCGGCAGCGGTGCGGCCGGCTCGACCTTGGCAGAGGGCCGTACATGGCTCGGCTGGTTCTTGTTGCGGTCGATGGAAGAGAAGATGTTTTCCAATTCCGCCAGCGGATCGACCGCCGGCGCCGGCGGCCGGACAGGTTTGGCATAGCCTTGCTCGACCGTCGCTATGGCGTCTTCCAGCGTGCGCTTCTGGCGTTCGGCAACCGCAGGAGGCGGCGGCGGGGCGATGGCGGCAAGCTTGGCCGCGATGGTCGACCGCGCCTTGTCGTAGACCCGTGCGCGCATTTCCGGCGTCGTCTCGCCCATGCCGTCGATTGTCTTTTTCAGAACAGCAACGAAATCTGCCATGCTTCAGTCGACCTGTAATTCATTCCCGCCTTCTCCCGGACAGCTTCCGCGATGCCAGGGCAAAGACCTCGATTAATCTTGAAACGGATCGGTCACAAGAATGGTGTCGTCCCGTTCCGGACTGGTGGAAAGCAGCGCCACCGGCGCGCCGATCAGTTCTTCGATGTAGCGGACATATTTGACGGCCTGCGCCGGCAGGTCGTTCCAGCTTCTGGCGCCGGCGGTCGTTCCCTTCCAGCCTTCCAGCGTCTCGTAGATCGCCTCCACGCGCGCCTGTGCGCCTTGGCTCGCCGGCAGATAGTCGATCGTCTCGCCGTCGAGACGATAGCCCGTGCAAACCTTGATCTCGTCCAGTCCGTCGAGCACGTCGAGCTTGGTCAGCGCGATGCCCTTGATGCCGTTGACGGCAACCGCCTGGCGCACCAGCACCGCGTCGAACCAGCCGCAGCGGCGCTTCCGGCCGGTGACGACGCCGAATTCATGGCCCTTGGTGCCGAGGAATTCGCCGATTTCGTTTTTCTGTTCGGTCGGGAACGGACCTTCGCCGACGCGCGTCGTGTACGCCTTGGTGATGCCAAGCACGTAATCGATCGCGCCGGGGCCGACGCCCGAACCGGCGGCAGCCTGCCCGGCTACCGTGTTGGAAGAGGTGACGAAGGGATAGGTGCCGTGGTCGATGTCGAGCAAGGTTCCTTGCGCTCCCTCGAACAGGATACGTTCGCCGGCCCGGCGGCGGTCGTCGAGCACTTTCCAGACGCGGTCCACATAGGGAAGGATCTGATCGGCCACCGACGTCAGTTCGCTGAGAAGCGCCTCATGCGACACTTCCTCATGGCCGAGCCCGCGCCGCAAGGCGTTGTGGTGCGTCAGCAGCCGGTCGATTTTCAGGGGAAGCGTTTCCAAATCCGCCAAATCCATCACCTTCACCGCGCGCCGGCCCACCTTGTCCTCATAGGCGGGGCCGATGCCTCGGCGGGTCGTTCCGATCTTGGTTCCGGAATTGGAGGCGGCGTCCTCGCGGAATCCATCCAGTTCCCGATGCACGGAAAGGATGAGCGCCGTGTTTTCGGCTATTTTCAGGCGATCCGGCGTAACTTCGACGCCTTGCGCCTTAAGTTTCGCCATTTCGGCGACGAAAGCGTGCGGATCGAAGACGACGCCGTTGCCGATGATGGACAGCTTGCCCTTGCGCACCACGCCCGACGGCAGCAGCGACAGCTTGTAGACCGTACCGTCGACGACCAGCGTATGGCCGGCATTGTGGCCGCCCTGGAACCGCACGACGACATCGGCACGTTCCGACAGCCAGTCGACGATCTTGCCCTTGCCTTCGTCGCCCCACTGCGAACCGACGACCACCACATTGGCCATAGTGTCTTCCCTTCAATCCCTGCAAAGAAGCTGCGGCCGAAGCCACGAAACGACAGGCCTCTATAACGTCAAGACCGGGCAAGTGCGACCATTCTTTGCCGCACCGTACCCGCCGAGGCACAACAAAATTCGCTTTCCGCATCATTTACTTGGCGCAAGGCGCACCATAAGCCGGCAATCATCCGATTTCCGTGGATCGAAGCCATGCATAAAAAGGCTTACCTGCTGTTGCTGGCGACCACGCTGTTCTGGGCCGGCAATGCCATAGCGGGCAAGCTGGCCGTGGGCCACGTGTCGCCGATGCTGCTGAATGCGGCCCGCTGGGGCTTCATGCTGGCGATCCTCCTGGTGGTGGGCAGGAAGCATCTGGTCCGCGACTGGCCCGCCATCCGCCGCCACTGGTGGTTTCTGCTGTTCACGGGAGCGGTGGGCTTCACCGGCTTCAGCGTCGCCATGTACAGCGCGCTCGTCTACACCTCGGCCACCAATGTCAGCATCGAGCAGGGCGGCATACCGCTGTTCGTCTTTCTGGCGTCGTATCTCCTGTTCGGCACACGCACCACGCCCGGCCAGATCGCCGGCTTCGCGCTTTCCTTCATCGGCGTCGTGGTGACGGCCACCAATGGCGAAGTTCACAGCCTGCTTCACCTTGGCATGAATTTCGGCGACGCCCTGATGCTGCTCGCCATCGTCGCCTTCGGCCTCTACACCGCCATCGTGCGGCAAAAACCGGATATGCACTGGATGAGCCTGATGACGGCGCTGTGCATCGGGGCCGTCTTGAGTGCCGCCCCTTTCGTGGCCGCCGAAGCCGCAACGGGCGCGCTGATCCTGCCGGACGGGCAAGGCTGGTTGGTTATCCTCTACGCCGTTATTTTCCCCTCGCTGGTCGGACAGGCCTTCTATGTCCGCGCGGTGGAAATGATCGGCGCCAACCGCGCCGGCATCTTCATCAACTTCCTGCCGGTATGGGGCGCATTGCTTTCCGTAGTCATTCTCGGCGAAGCGTTTCAGACCTATCACGCGATCGCCCTAGTCATGGTGGTGGCCGGTGTCCTGCTGGCGGAGGTGAGCGGTCGCCGGGCGGAAGCCCCGGCGGTATGACGCGCCGGGCAAAGCGATATGCAAAGGTGCGCGGCGATTTTACAGCCACGCCAAAAACAAAACCCGGCGCAAGGCCGGGTTTTGCATCAATTCAAATGGTGAAAAGGCTCAGGCAGCCTCTTCCTGCTCGGCTTCCTCGTTGTCGGCCTTGGCGCCACGCTTCGGGCCTTTGTTGAGGTTGACCTCAATGAGGCGAACCGCTTCGGTTTCCGACATGCGGTTGACGGCGGCGATTTCGCGCGCCATGCGGTCGAGCGCGGCCTCGTAAAGCTGGCGCTCGGAATAGGACTGCTCCGGCTGGTTGTCGGCGCGGTAGAGATCGCGCACCACTTCCGAGATCGAGATCAGGTCGCCCGAATTGATCTTGGCGTCATATTCCTGCGCGCGGCGCGACCACATGGTGCGCTTGACGCGGGCGCGGCCCTGCACGACCTTGAGGGCGCGCTCGACGTAATCCTCTTCCGACAGCTTGCGCATGCCGATGGAGGTCGCCTTGGCGACCGGCACCTTCAGCCGCATTTTGTCCTTCTGGAAATCGATGACGAACAGTTCAAGCTTGTGGCCCGCAACTTCCTGTTCGTCGATCGAAACGATCTGGCCGACGCCATGCGCCGGATAGACAATGAACTCGCCGGTCTTGAAACCATGCCGCGCTGAGGCCGCGGTCTTCTTCTGCGGGGTCGTCGTTGCCATTACGCCTGAACTCCTTCGTTGGGTGCCGGCAACCTGCCGGCCGAACCTGAGGGTGGCCGAAACCGATCTCAGCCTTGTCGCCAGCCGCAAGCGAACTCCCCGAAACAAGGCACAAAGCCGACAAGCCGCAGGATTGCGGTTGCCTGGCCCAGATTGCTCCGTTCCGGATTGTGGAATTCACCCTTCAGTGATTTAGGCGTCTGCCGCCATCGATCGACATTGTGTCTGGCATGTTGGTCCTAGATAACACAAAAAGTCGGAAGAATCAAGAATTTGCTGCATAAGCGAAGGCATGGCGGCACCAGAAGCCGGCAAACGCCATCCTCACGGGTCTTATCCGCCGTTTCGCGTGCAGCGGGCGTTCAGTTGCCTTCACCGGGCTCGGAAGAGAAATACTTCTCGAACTTGCCGGTCTCGCCGTCGAAGGTCTTGGCGTCGGCGGGCGGTTCCTTCTTGGCCGAAATATTAGGCCATTTGTCGGCATACTCGGCGTTAAGCTGCAGCCAGTTGTCGAGGCCGGATTCGGTATCGGGCTTGATGGCGTCGGCCGGGCATTCCGGTTCGCACACGCCGCAATCGATACACTCGTCGGGATGAATGACGAGCATGTTTTCGCCTTCGTAGAAACAGTCGACCGGACAGACCTCGACGCAGTCCATGTATTTGCATTTGATGCAGTTGTCGGTAACGACGTAGGTCATCGGTCGGCTCCGGGATATCCCGTACTTTCAGGCGGTTGCCCATGCTTTCAGGCAATCGTTCCTATGCGCAGGCGCTCAAGGGTGAGGTAACGCCTTTGCCTGCGGCTTGCAAGGGAAACGCCCCCACGCAAATCCGCGCAGGCGAAAAGCATTTCCGGTAGCGGCAAGCCTCAATCCTCTCCGCGCAGCCGGTCGGTCTGGCGACGCTCGCGCTTGGTCGGGCGGCCGCTGCCGGCCTCCCGCAGCGGCACGATGGCGCTGGCGACGGCCTCGCTTTTCGGCACGGGCGGCGGTGACATATCCTCGTAGAGCCTACGCGCCTCCTCGGCCGGACCACGCCGCACGCCGGCCCCGACTACTTTCCAGACGTGAATGCTGCGGTCGAGCGTGATGGTGAGCACATCGCCCGGCTTGACCAGGTCGGAGGCCTGCGCTGCTTTGTCGCGATTGATGCGCACCCGCCCCGCGACCACCAGTTTCGCCGCAAGCGAACGCGATTTTACCGCGCGCGCAAAAAACCGCCACTTGTCGATGCGCTGGCGACCGTCGGCTGCCATCGGCTTCAGCAGTCGCGCAAGAGTGCTGCGCGCACGGACGCCGCCGGCATCACTTCTTCAACTGGTCGCGCAGCGCGGCAAGCTTGGCAAAGGGTGAATCCGGATCGAAGCGGGCCGGGCGTTCCTCGCGCGGCTTGCCCTGGAACGTTGGCTTGGCCGAAGCACCGCCCTTGCCCTCCGGCCTGCCGCCCGGCCGGTTCGGCTTGCCATGGCGGTTCGCGCTTTCGCCTTGCGGCCTTTCGCCCGGCTTGCCCTTGAAGCGGCTGCGGTCGAAGCGCGGGCGGCCTTTGCCCCCCTCGTCGCCCTTGCCCGCCTCGCCGACACGTCCACCGACGGCTCCCTCGCCCGATGCCTGGACGTTGCGTCCCTGCCCGCCACGCTGGCGGTTGTCATGACGATGGTGATTGCCGCGCGGCCGCTCGAAGCGGGCCTGCCGCCACAAAAGAACGGGTTTCGGCTGTTCTTCCTCGAGCGCCGCAGCAGCCTTGCCTGCATCCCCAACAGGTTCCGCCGCCGCATCACCGGAGGGCTGATCCCCAGCATCCGATGCAACCACCACCTCCACCGGCGTTTCGGCTTCCGGCGCCGGCACGCTATTCTCGGTCGCCGGCTGCTCGTGTGAGCCCGGCGTCGCTTCTGCAACGGTGTCCGGAGATGAATCTTTTGCAGCGATGCGCTCGGCTTCTTCGCTCACCAGCCCTGCGGTCGCGTCCGCTTCCACCGCCTCGGCTTCCACTGCGGCAAGTTCGATTTCGGCAGCGGTTACGGCACTGTCCCGCACCTCCGCTTGAGCAGCGTGCTGCTCGGCCTCGCCATGCGCTATTTCCGCGGCAAAGGCCGAAGACGGGCCTTCGCCGGCCGGCTGCTCGCCCTCTTCGACCGCCAGGCCCGCGGTGGCGTCGGCTTCCATTGCCGCTGCCTCGGCCGCGGCAAGCTTGGCTGCCTCGGCCTCGCACGCGGCGGCGTCCTGCGCCTCCAGCTTCGCTTTCACTTCCGCCGCCGGCTTCGGCTCGGCGCGATAGCCAAGCCCCTTCAGGATTTCTTCCATGTCGTCGGCATTGGCGCCGAGGATCGACATCATCGGCGGCGTCACCATGAACGCCTGCCCGTCATAGGCGCCGTCCGGACGCGGGCCGAGGCCGGGCTTCCAGTTGGTGGCGGGGCGGATGAGATCGGCCAGCCGCTCGAGGATATCGATGCGCACGGCGCGCCGGCCGAGATTGCGGTAACCGGCCAGCTTGTAAAAGGCCGGGTCGAAGGCCGGGTCGATGACGATGGAGGTGCGACCCGAGGCGAGCGCGTGGACCACGTCGCCGAAGCCGGGCTTGTCCTTGCCGTCATTGTTCAACGCCCACAAAAGCGTAATCAGCCCGGCCGGCGCCGGCTTGACCAGCGAGGGAACGAACACATGATAGGCGCCGAAGCGCACGCCGAGGCGGCGAAGGGCCGCGCGCCCTTCCTGATCCAGCGTCTTCATTTCACCGGCAATGTCGCGCCGGTTGATCAGGCCGAAATTCTCGACAAGCTGGAAGGCGATGCCACGGGCGATGCCGGAAATCTGTTCCGCATTCTTCAGCTCGACCAGTGGCTTCAAAAGAAGCTCAATCTGGAAATTGACGAACCGCTCGGCTCTCGCGGCAACCTTGTCGCGCGCCGGCCCGGTCAGTTGTTCGTCGGCGAGCAGCACGAGGCGAGGCTTGAGCGCGTCCTCGCCGGCGACCAGCGTACCGATCGGCGCGCCGATCCAGCGCAGCGTGCCGTCCGAGCCCAGCGCGATATCGCCATTGGCCGAGGCAGCAAATCGTTCGGCTCGCGCCTCGAACTCGGTGCCCAGCGCTTTTTGCGCGGCGGCCTTCACCGCCTTGGCATCTTCGCCGCCGGCGCTCTGGTCCGCCGTAAAGCGAAACCCCTGTAACTCGCCGACATGATGACCTTCGACAAGGACGGTTCCGGTAGGTTCGATTTCGGCTTCGGGCATGGTGTTTTCTCTAAGGCGCCGCATGAGGACGGAAGTCCTGCGGTCTACGAAGCGTTTCGTCAACCGCTCATGCAGCGCATCCGACAATCTGTCTTCGATTTCCCGCGTCTTTTCCTGCCAGTGTGCCTGATCGGCAAGCCAGCCGGGGCGGTTGGAGACGAAGGTCCAGGTGCGGATCTGCGCGATCCGGTGCGACAGCGTATCGATGTCGCCTTCGGTGGTGTCGGCGCGGCGTACCTGCTCGGCCATGTAGTTTTCGTCGACATGGCCGCGTTTCGCCAGGTCCATGTAGATGGACGCGATCAGGTCGGCATGCTGGGCAGGCGCTATTCTGCGGTAGTCGGGCAGCGCGCAGGCTTCCCACAGCAGCGCCACGCGTTCGCGGCTTTTGGTCAGCGCGCGGATGTCCTCGTCCTTCGAAAGATGCTCCAGCGCCTGCGCGTCCACCGCCGGCAGCGCCCGCGTCAGTCCCTCGACCGGCGCGTTGGTCTCGATGGAATGTTTCAGCGCGTCGAGGCTCGAAAAATCGAAACCGACCGTACGCCACTGCAGCACCTTCACCGGCTCGAAATCGTGGCTCTCGATCTTCTGGATCAGGTCATCGTCGAACGGATCGACCTGTCCGGTAACGCCAAAGGTGCCGTCGCGCAGATGCCGCCCGGCGCGGCCGGCGATCTGGCCCAGTTCGGCCGCGGTAAGCTGGCGGAACTGATAACCGTCGAACTTGCGGTTCTGGGCGAAGGCGACATGGTCGACGTCGAGGTTGAGGCCCATGCCGATGGCGTCGGTGGCGATCAGGTAATCGACGTCGCCCGACTGGTAGAGCGCCACCTGCGCATTGCGGGTACGGGGCGACAGCGCGCCGAGCACGACGGCGGCACCGCCCTGCTGGCGGCGGATCAGCTCGGCGATGGCATAGACCTCGTCGGCCGAGAAGGCGACGATGGCGGTCCGGCGCGGCAGCCGGGTCAGTTTCTTCGACCCGGCATAGGCAAGATGCGACAGGCGCGGGCGCGTCACCACCGAAATCCCGCGCAGCAGCTTTTGCAGGATGCCCTGCATGGTGGCGGCACCCAGAAGTAGCGTCTCCTGCCGGCCCCTGAGATGCAGGATGCGATCGGTGAAGATGTGGCCGCGCTCCAGATCGCCGGCAAGCTGCACTTCGTCCAATGCAACAAACGCGGCGTCGGTTTCGCGCGGCGTCGCCTCCACGGTGCAGACCGAATATTTCGCGCCCTTGGGCTGGATCTTTTCCTCGCCGGTGATCAGCGCGACCTTGTTCGCGCCGACCTTCTCGCAGACGCGCGCATAGACCTCGCGCGCAAGCAGCCTGAGCGGCAGGCCGATGACGCCGCTTTCATGCGCCACCATCCGTTCGATGGCGAGATGGGTCTTGCCGGTGTTGGTCGGCCCGAGAACGGCGGTCACGTCGCGGCCCGAAAGGATCAACGGCTCGGTCTTTTTCGGCTGGATATTCATCGGCCGGCAGAAAATCCCTCTTGCCCTGCATTGCGGGAAGGCGCGCGGCGAGCGGCGCGGATGGACGACACATAGGGATTTGCCGGCCCAAGCGAAAGCCCAATGTTTTCGCCCGTCCTGCCAGTTCCGATACGAATCCGAATGGCCACCAGTTAACAGGTGGAACGGGACTGGAACGAATCGGCGACGAATCGCTGACTCTCGTCGATTCAGGGTTTGTTCACGGCTACATGTAGATTTATCGGGCCTTATTTTACCATATGCTGAATCGTATGGCTCCCATCTCCTGCGCGAAACCGCAGCGGCGTTAACCCTTGTCGGCGACAACTGGGCCTGGAGCTACCGCTCATCCGCAAACTTTTGAATTTGTTCATCTTTCCTAATACTTGCTGAATCGATTGATACCGTGCGCCCACGCCACCGTTAACGCTTCGCTCAAAGCCGGAACGAATCGGCGACGAATCAGCGATGCCGCTATTTTCCCGTTTTGTTCACTACGACATCTTGTGTTTTGCACAGCTTGTCCACCGACAATCCACAGGCGTGCGAAGGTTAAGGCAGGCGCGGACGGCGCCTGCCTTAACCTTCGCGTGCCGTATCGGGACAGCATATGAAAGCGGGCCGTTCATGGCCCGCTTTCAATTGCCGGTTTCGAATAGACGATGCGTCGGTATCAGACGAAGTGCTGGCCGCCATTGGCGGTGATCGTCGAGCCGGTAATGAAGCTCGCGTCGTCGGAGGCGAGGAAGACGACGCAGCGCGCGATCTCCTCCGGCTCGCCAAGCCGTCCGACCGGGATCTGCGCGATGATGGATTCACGCACCTTTTCAGGCACGGCCATCACCATGTCGGTGCCGATATAGCCGGGGCAGATGACGTTGACGGTGATGCCGGCGCGCGCGCCCTCCTGCGCCAGCGCCTTGGTGAAGCCGATATCGCCGGCCTTCGAGGCCGAATAATTGACCTGGCCCGCCTGCCCCTTCTGGCCGTTGATCGAGGAGATGGTGATGACGCGGCCGAATTTCCGGTCGCGCATGCCGCTCCACAACGGATGCGTCATGTTGAAGACGCCGGAAAGATTGGTGTCCATCACCTCTTTCCACTGCTCCCGCGTCATTTTGTGGAACATGGAATCGCGCGTGATGCCGGCATTGTTGACCAGCACGGAAACCGGGCCGAGATCGGCCTCGACTCGGCTGATGCCCTCGGCGCAGGCATCGTAGTCGGCGACCGACCATTTGTAGGTCTTGATCCCCGTCTCGGCGGTGAACTTCTTCGCCGCCTCGTCGTTACCGGCATAATTTGCCGCGACCGAATAGCCAGCCTTCTTCAAGCCGACTGAAATGGCGGCGCCGATGCCGCGCGATCCGCCGGTGACGATTGCAACCTTGCTCATGGATGGTCCTCCCGTTGGCGGGAGGAGAAAACAGGGCGTAGCGAATAGCGGGTGGGAATTCGATATCCTGTCGCGCTGACGCCGTTCTTCCCTGTTCGCTACTCCCTGTTGGCTATTGGCTCAGTTCATCGCTTCCACGCACATGGCGACGCCCATGCCGCCGCCGATGCACAGCGTAGCGAGGCCTTTCTTGGCCCCGCGCCGCTTCATCTCGAAGACCAGCGTGTTGAAGATGCGCGCGCCCGACGCGCCGACGGGATGACCGATGGCGATCGCCCCGCCATTGACGTTGACGATTGAAGGGTCCCAGCCCATGTCCTTGTTGACGGCACAGGCCTGCGCCGCGAAGGCCTCGTTGGCCTCGACCAGATCGAGGTCACCAACCGACCAGCCGGCCTTTTCCAGCGCCTTGCGCGAGGATGGGATCGGTCCGGTGCCCATGATCGCCGGATCGACGCCGGCGGTTGCCCAGGAAACGATGCGCACCAGAGGCGTGATGCCGCGACGCGCGGCCTCGGCCTCGCTCATCAGCACCACGGCCGCCGCGCCGTCATTGATGCCCGAGGCGTTGCCGGCGGTCACCGTGCCTTCCTTGTCGAAAGCCGGCCTCAGCTTGGCCATCGCCTCCAGCGTCGCGCCGTGGCGGATATATTCGTCTTGGTCGACGATGGTATCGCCCTTGCGGCCCTTGACCGTGAACGGCACGATCTCGTCCTTGAATTTCCCGGCCTTCTGCGCCGCTTCCGCCTTGTTTTGCGAAGCGACGGCGAACTTGTCCTGATCCTCGCGCGTCAACTGCCATTTGCGGGCGACGTTCTCGGCCGTATTACCCATGTGGTAGCCGTTGAAGGCATCGGTCAGCCCGTCCTTGATCATGGTGTCGATCAGCTTAAAATCGCCCATCTTGACGCCGCCGCGCAGATGCTGGGCGTGCGGCGCCATCGACATCGATTCCTGGCCACCGGCAACGATGATCCTGGCGTCTCCGGTCGCGATCTGCTGCAT
Source organism: Mesorhizobium sp. (assembly GCA_049647745.1). Classification (GTDB taxonomy): domain Bacteria; phylum Pseudomonadota; class Alphaproteobacteria; order Rhizobiales; family Rhizobiaceae; genus Mesorhizobium. Next base: position 35,641 of record JBARYG010000084.1, on the reverse strand, counting down.
GCCGATAGCGATGGTGCGCAGGCCCGAGCCGCAAAGCTGGTTCAGGCCCCATGCGGTCGCCTCCTGCGGGATGCCCGCCGCCATGGCCGCCTGGCGCGCCGGGTTCTGCCCCTGCGCCGCCGTCAGGATCTGGCCGAGGATCACTTCGTCCACTTCCTTCGCATCGACGCCGGCACGCGCCAGCGCCTCGCGGATCGCCACGGCGCCGAGTTCATGCGCGGGCGTGTTGGCAAATGCCCCGTTGAAGGAGCCGACAGGCGTTCGCGCCGCGCTTGCGACGACGATGGCATTGGCAGCAGGCATTTTCTTCTCCAGTTCCACAGTGACGGTCAGTTCTACTTTTCTTGCCCTTTCCAACCTTCAAGTCAAACCGGAAAATAGTGCCGGCAGTGACGATCCCGCGAGGGAAGCGGCCGCACGTCATCGTTTTACGACGGCAAAAGCATCGCCGTATTTCCCGCACTGCACAAAGCGCTTGGAATTGCATCGTCTTTGCGCATATCCTCGAAACAATGCGCAATGTTGCCGGCCGTCGCTTACGAAGCATGCCGGCCCCCGGAGGATGCTGATGGCAGCAAAAGACGAACCGGTGGTGATCAAGAAATACGCGAACCGACGGCTCTACAATACGGGCACGAGCACCTATGTGACGCTCGAAGACCTGGCCGAAATGGTCAAGAAGGGCGAGGAGTTCACCGTCCAGGACGCCAAGACAGGCGACGACATCACCCACCCCGTTCTGACCCAGATCATCTTCGAACTGGAGAACAAGGACGGGCAGAACATGCTGCCGGTCTCGTTCCTGCGCCAGTTGATCGCCTTTTACGGCGACCAGATGCAGGCGATCGTGCCGAGCTTCCTCGAACAGTCGATGCTCGCCTTTTCAAAGGAACAGGAACGCTTTCGCGAGCAGATGAAGACGTCGCTGGCGAAGTCGCCCATCGACGTCATGAAGTCACCGATGAAGGCGCTGGAAGAGCAGACGCGCCGCAATATGGAAATGTTCCAGAACGCCATGCGCATGTTCACGCCGTTTCCCCAGGCCGGAGCAGGCGCGGACGCTGCCCAAACCAATACGCAGGCGGACAAGGACGCTCCGGAAAAATCCGGCGATCTCCAGGAATTGAAGGAACAGATCGCGGCGATGCAGCGCAAGCTCGACACTATGTCCTGAGCCGGCTCCCGGCGTTCGCGCGAACAGCCCGGCCATGCCGGCCCGCATCCATTTCCTCTCCAGAATGCGAATGACCCATGACAGACCCAAGCCCCGTCCCGGCCCCAAGCCTCGTTCCGGTTTTTGACGGCCATAACGACACGCTGCTCAAGCTCTATCTGTCGCCGCAGGCCGACAAGGAAAAACTGTTCCTTGAGGGTTCCCCGGCCGATTGGCACATAGACCTGCCGCGAGCGAAAAAGGGCGGCTTTGCCGGGGGCATGTTCGCGATCTTTCCGCCGCCACAGCAAGAGCGGAAGCATAAGCCGGGCGATCCGGTGCCGATGCCCGGCAATGACGAGCCGCTGCCGCCGCAACTGCCAATGAACGACGCGCGCGTCTCGACGCTCGGCATGGCTTCGATCCTGTTGCGGCTGGAACGCGCCGGCGCGCTGACCGTCTGCCGCAGCGCCGCCGACATTCGCGCCGCGATGGCGCGCGGATCGCTGGCGGTGGTATTCCACATCGAGGGCGCGGAAGCCATCGACCCCGACCTTGCCATGCTGGACGTGCTCCACGCCGCCGGCCTGCGCTCGCTTGGGCTGGTCTGGAGCCGGCCCAACGCCTTCGGCCATGGCGTCCCGTTCCGCTTTCCCGCGTCACCCGACATCGGCGATGGCTTGACCGATGCCGGCAAGGCGCTGGTCAGGGCCTGCAACCGCCTGAAAATCCAGATCGATCTTTCCCATCTCAACGAGAAAGGTTTTCGCGACGTGGCGGCCCTTAGCGACGCGCCGCTGATCGCCACGCATTCCAACGTCCATGCGATCTGCGCCAGCGCCCGCAATCTGACCGACTGGCAGCTGGGCGCCATCCGCGAGAGCAGGGGCATGGTCGGGCTGAATTTTGCGACGGGCTTCCTCAACCCGAAGGGGCCGTCAGGCAGAGGCGCCGATCTCGAGATGATGGTTCGCCACGTCGACGCCCTGCTGGAAGCGCTGGGCGAGGACGGCGTCGGCCTCGGCTCCGATTTCGACGGCGCGCCCATCCCCACCGAGATCGGCGACGTTTCCGGCCTGCCGAAACTGATCGAGGCGTTCCGGCAACACGGCTACGGCGAGGATCTGATTGAAAAGATCGCCTGGAAGAACTGGGTGAACGTTCTGGAACGGACGATCGGTTAAACCTGCCGGGTTTGGTGCATCCTTGGAGGCATAACTATCCAGCCTCCATCCTCTCCAGCCAATCCTTGCCGACGCCGCGATCACGGATGATCGGCAGCGGGTCTTCCCGATCCAGCCGCGCGCAGATGCGGTAGACTTCCAGCGTCCCGGCATCCATCTCGCCGCGCTTGTAGAAGAACATCGCTGCCGCATAGCGCGTACGGCCGGACCACGCTTCACCGAGCGGCGTGTTGACCAGTCGCCACTGCTCGTCGGCTTCGGGATCGGCAACTTGCGTCATCTTCAAAAATCCGCGGGCGGACTGGCGGTCCGGCGGTCGAGCTTGACGAATGGGCGCGCCACCACCCTCGCCTTCTTCATCAGCCTCTCATACTTCAATTCGCGCATGGCATAGATCTCGACCCACAGGTCGTCGAGAATCGTGTCGCCATAAGGCCGCGCCAGCGAGGCAATGGCGATGTTGCGCTTGGCCATGGGCGACCACATGGCGGCACTGATCAAACCGACTTCCCGGGATTTCTTGTGATAGACGATGGCGTGCTCCGCCGGCACATTGCCCTCGATTTCCAGCCCGACCAGCACATGGCGCAGCTTTTTCCTCGCCCGCGCTTCCAGAATGGCGCGGCGGCCGTTGAAATGACCCTTTTTCGCATCGACCATGAAGCCGAGGCTGATTTCGTCCGGCATGCGCAGCCGGTCCGCCCGGATCGCGTGTTCGGCGGTGACGAAATCCGAATTGGCGACGATCAGCCCGGCTTCCAGCCGCGCGCGATTGAGCGCGGTATAGCCGATGGCCCGGAGCCCCCTCGGTTCGCCAGCCTTCATCAGCCTGTCCCACAGCGACAGGGCCCGTTCGGCCGGCACGAACAATTCATAGCCGAGATCGCCGGTGAAGCCCGTGCGCGAGATCGTGACCGATCCGCCCTCATGCGGAAATTCCGCAAGGTCGAAGACTTTCAGCCGCTCCACACCGGCAAAACCTGCCTCGCGCAACACGGCGAACGAGGTCGGCCCCTGCAAGGCAAGCCCGGCGACGGCTTCCGTTTCCTCCTCGACCTCCACGTCGAAGCCGATGGCGGAATCGAGCAGCCACGGCAAATGCCGCTCCTGCGAGCACAGCCGGAACCGCGTCGGCGAAAGCCGAAACAGCGTGCCGTCGTCCAGCACATGGCCAGCGTCGTCGCACCATGCGGTGTACTGCACCCGGCCAGGCTTGAGCTTCGACACATCGCGCAATGTGACCTTGTTGCAGAAGGCTTCCGCGTCCGGCCCCTCGATCCGGTATTTGATCATCGGTGAAATGTCGAAAAGTGCTGCCTGGCTGCGGATCGCGAAATATTCCAGTTCCTCGTCCCACAAGGAGTTCGGCGCGCGATAGCCCGCCCAATCGTACCAGTCACTGGTTTTCGCCAACGCGTCGAGACGCGGCTGGAACGGCGTGCCGAGCCGCATCATGCGGAAATGCGATTGGGCGGCAGTGCGTGCGGAGGGTGTTTCCGCCCTGGCTTTCGTCGATGCCTTTGCCATGGCTTATCCCTTTGTCGCCAGAATACGCCGCGCCGCGTTCAGCCCCGGCGCACCGGAAATGCCGCCCCCCGGATGCGAACCGGCACCGGCAAGATAAAGCCCCTCGATCGGCGTGTCGTAGCCAGACCAACCGGCAACCGGGCGCGACACCAGCATCTGGTCGGCCTGCAACTCGCCATGGTGCCAATGGCCGCCCGGCATGCGATAGCGCGTCTCGATGTCGGCCGGCGTCAGCAGTTCGGCATGGCGCACGAGCCCGCCGATGCCGGGCGCATAGGTTTCCAGTTGCGCCATGACCGCCGCCAAAAACTTCGGTTTCCCAGCCTCCCAGCCCTCCTTCAGCGCATAGGGCGCGTATTGCACCACCGCCGAAAGCACGCAGGCCCCATCTGGCGCCAGCGACGGATCGGATAGCGACGGTAGCGTGATTTCCATCACCGGCTCCGGCGAGAATTCACCGTATTTCGACGGGTTGAAGGCGCGCTCGACATGGTCGGCTGACGGCGCGATGACCAGCCGCCCCTTGAGTCCCGCCGCATCTACGCCCGAAAATTCCGGCGGCCCATCCAGCGCCAGATGAAGCTTGGCCGCATCGCCTTTCATACGGATGTTCTTCACCTTGCGAACGAAGCCGGTATCGAGGTTTTTTGCGCCAACAAGGCCAAGGAAGGTGGTCGCCGTGTTGCCTGCCGAGACGATCGTGCCGGCGCGGATTTCCTCGCCGTTCGCCAGCACGACGCCGGTGGCGCGGCCATTCTCGACGATGATCTTCGCGACGGGCACGCCGGTGCGGATCGCCACTCCGGCATGCTCGGCTGCGGCGCGCATCGCGGCAACGACCGCGCCCATGCCGCCCTTCGGCACGACCTGCGCGCCCGGCGCGCCATTCACTTCGCCAGCCAGACGATAGTAGAGACCAAGCAGCGAGGTCGGCGAGCGCGGGCCGAGATGCGAGCCCAGCACCGCATCGAAGGCGAGCAGGCCCTTCAGCCGGTCGTCGGTCAATTGTTCATCGAGCAGGTCGTAGACGTTCATCAGAAGCACGCGCAGGAAATCACGCATGTCTTCCTTGCCCAGCTTTTTGAGCGACAGCGCCGTCTTGCCCAGCATTATTTTTTCGCCCAGCGAAAGGCCGGTAAGGTCGGGAGGGCGGTTGCCGAGCAACGGCTTCAATATGCCTGCATAGCGCAGCAATTGCGCGCGCAGTTCCTTCCACGCGGCTTGTTCGGCGGCGTCGGCACCCGAAAGCGCTTCACCGTAAGCGCCGTGCAACACCAGCGGACTGCCGTCTCGGGATAGCACGACGGTCGGGGCAAAAGCGCTCCGCGAAACGGTCAGCCCGAGCTCTTCCAGATCCAAGGTCCGCACCACATCCGGATGCAGCCGGTTCAACACATGCGCGGTCGAGACGCGAAAACCGGGAAAGAATTCCTCCGTTCGCGCCGCTCCGCCGACTTCGGCATCCGCTTCCAACACCAGCACGTTGCGGCCACCCTTGGCCAGCGTGGCGGCGCAGACGATGCCGTTATGGCCGCCGCCGATGACGATGCAATCAAATGACGTCATGGGCCGGGCTCATATGCTGGGTGGGCTTGGCGAGATCGCGCAGGATTTCGGCCGCTGCATTGCGGCCGGGCGCGCCCATGACGCCGCCGCCGGGATGGGTGGACGACCCGCACATATAAAGCCCGCCCACCGGCGAGCGGTACTGCGCGTAACCCGGCACCGGCCGGTTGAACAGAAGCTGATCGAAGGTCAGTTCGCCCTGGAAGATGTTGCCTTCGGTGAGGCCGACCTCGGCCTCGATCTCGCGCGGCGTGCGCACTTCCATATGGACGATGCGGTCGCGGAAACCGGGCGAATAGGCGGCGATCTGCGAAATCACGCTTTCGGCAAAACCGTCGCGGTCGGCATCGGTCCATTCGCGCCCGTGAATTTTTGGCGGCGCGTATTGCACGAAGCAACTCATGAAATGCTTTCCCGGCGGCGCCATGGTCGGATCGAGTGTCGTCGGGATCATCATGTCGAGGAACGGGTCGGCTGACCATGTGCCGGCCTTCCAGTCGTCATAGGCGCGCTCCATCCGCTCGACCGTATCGGTAAAATGCAGGTCGCCGCGCGTGCAGGGTGAATCCTTCGGCAGCGCCGGGAATTCCGGCATGGAATCCAGCGCGATGTTGACCTTGCCGGACGAACCCCGGATCTTGAAGTTCTTCACCCGACGCAGGAAAATGTCGGGCAGCTCCTTCTCCTCGACCAGTTTCAGGAAGGTGCGCTTCACGTCGGCGTTGGAGACCACGAGCTTGCCGTAAATCTCTTCGCCGTCGACCAGCACCACGCCGCTCGCCTTGCCGCCCTTCACCAGCACGCGCTCCACCTCCGCGCCGGTGCGGATGGTGCCGCCCGACGCCTGGAAGGAGGCGGCGAGCGCCTTGGTGACGGCCCCCATGCCGCCGCGCGCATAGCCCCAGGCCCCGACCGAACCGTCAACCTCGCCCATATAGTGGTGCAAGAGCACATAGGCCGTGCCCGGCGACATCGGGCCTAGCGCGGTGCCGATGATGCCGGATATGGCGAAATTCGCCTTGATGACGTCGGTCTCGAAATATTCGTCCAAAAATTCGGAAATCGACATGGTCCAGAAGCGCAACGTCAGCGCCATTTCTTCCGAGCTCAGGCCGGCAAACTTCTTGCCCAGATAAAGCAGTTCGCCGATATCACGCGGACGAAAACTCGTCGGGTCGGGCGCGGTGCGCATCAAAAGCGGCTGGATGAACCGGCACTGCCGCGTCACGTCGCGGGCATAGCGGTCGTAGGCTTCGGCGTCGCGCTTCGAAAACCGCGCGAACTCGCGCCGATGGGCGTCGTGGTCGCGATAGTTGCCGAGATAGTCGCCGTCCTGCGTCAGCACCGCGCCGCCTTCATAGGCAATGACCTGCAGGCCGTAGCGCGGCAACTCCAGGTCGCGCATGATCTCGGGGCGAAACAGCGAACAGACATAGGAACAGTTGGAGTACAGAAAACCCGGCGTATGCGACCGACTGGTGGCGGCGCCGCCCACCCAATCATTCTTTTCCACGACCAGCACGTTAAGCCCCGCCCGCTGCAGATAGCAGGCGTTCGTAAGCCCGTTATGGCCGCCGCCGATGACGATCGCGTCCCACTTGTTCATTCAGGCTCCCGGCACTGGCAGGCTTCGAACGAAGACGGGCAACGATACTTCACTTCCGCGTGATCCGCCGCCCGCAGTATGGAAGGTCGCACGATTTCGCGTATTCTGTCCAGCCATACTGAATGAATGTTCAACAAACATTATTGCGTTTTCCTGTTTATAGGATAGGCTTTGCTATAGAATTTCAGCTCTGGAAGCAGCGAACCGATGACCGAGACGGCCGATGCCGAGCCGGAATATGACGACACCGCCATCCGCTTCCTCGAAGCATTGTGGGGCGAAGGCTATCTGTCGCCTGGCGGCCCTGACGAAGTGGATCGCATCGTCGAAGGCCTGGCCTTGTCGGGAAAGACCCTGCTCGACATCGGCTGCGGCGCCGGCGGCGTGACGCTGCATCTGGCCGAGCGGCACAAGCTTGCGCATACGACCGGTTTCGATGTCGAAAAGCCGGTCGTGGAGGCGGCGCGGCGGCGGGCGGGGATCAAGGGGCTGGCCGGCCGCGCCGCCTTTGTCCAGGGGCCTCCGGGGCCGCTGCCCTTTTCGGACGCCTCCTTCGACGTGGTCTTTTCCAAGGACGCGCTTTTGCATGTGCCCGACAAGGATGCCCTGTTCGCCGAAATCTTTCGCGTACTGAAGCCCGGTGGCGTATTCGCCGCCTCCGACTGGCTGATCGCGCACGAAGGCGAGCCCTCGCCCGCCATGAGGGCCTATATCGCGGCCGAAGGGCTCTCCTTCGCCATGGCGTCGCCGGCCCGCTACGCCGAGGCGATGCGCCGCGCCGGTTTCCATGACGTTTCCGTGCGCGACCGTAACGGCTGGTACAAGGAGGTGGCGCGGGCCGAATTGCAAAAGCTGAAGGGCCCGCTGTACCGGACTGCCGCGGAGGCGATGGGCACCGCCTATGTCGACAAGAACATCCGTACCTGGGAAGCCATGCAGACAGTGCTTGACTCAGGCGAGCACCGCCCCACTCATCTGCGCGGGCGCAAACCCGGCGAGGTCGGGTAGCCAGCGATGTTGGAGACGCGATCACCGATGGCAATGCCCGAGGAACAAGTGCCGGAAGCGGCGAAGAAGGCCGAACCGGAAAAGCGTGGTCGCAAGGCTTCGAAAGAAGTCCGGCAACTGCAATTGATCGAGGCGACGATCGATTCGCTGGCCAAGCGCGGCTATTCGGACACCACCATGGCCGACGTTGCCGATGGCGCGCGGCTGTCGCGGGGAATCGTCAATTTCCATTTCGAATCGAAGGAAAAGCTGCTCGTCGCGACGTTGCAGCATATGTACGATGAATATGCCGCCCACTGGCGCTCGGCGCTGGAAAAAGCCGGCGACGACCCCGCTTCGCGCCTGCAGGCACTGGTCGCGGCGGACTTCGACCGTTCGATCTGCAACAAGCGCAAGCTCGCCGCCTGGTGCGCCTTCTGGGGCGAGGCCAAATCGCGGCCGACCTACCAGGCGCTCAGCGGGGCGCGCGACAAGGCCTATCAGGGCACCATCGTGGAATTGTGCGGCCTGCTCAAGCGCGACGCCGGCTACGACTACGATCCGGAAGCGATCGCGCTGGCGCTGAGCGCCATGCTGGAAGGCTTGTGGCTGAGACTGATGATGGGCACGGAAGACGTTTCCCGCGAAACAGCCCTCAACGGGGCAAACGCGTTTCTGGCATCGGCTTTTCCAAAACACTATCCACGCGACGGCACGCAGCGGAATACCGCGCGATGACGGGGTTCTGAAATCAAAAGGGAGGATTGAAGCAATGAAAAGACTAACCCGACGCCTGACACTGACATTGGCGCTGGCAGGCACGCTTGCCGCGTCTGCAGCAGCCTTCGCCGTGGCCGAGGACCAGAGCCTGACCATCTTCGACTGGGCCGGTTACGAAGACCCCAGCTTCCATCCCAAGTATAAGGAAGAGCACGGCGATTCGCCCACCTTCGCCTTCTTTGGCGACGAGGACGAGGCCTTCGAGAAGCTGCGCTCGGGCTTCAAGGCCGATCTTGGCCATCCCTGCTCTCAAAGCGTGGAGAAATGGCGTGAGGCCGGCCTTTTGCAACCGCTCGACACGTCGCGCATAACGGGCTGGAAAGACCTCAACCCCGGCATCATGGCCATGAAGAACCTCGCCACCACCGACGACGGCAAGGCGTGGTTCATGCCTTGGGACTGGGGTGACACCCAACTTACCTACAACTCCGAAAAGGTCGACGAAAAGGATGTTCAATCGCTGAAAGCCTTCGCCGATCCAAAGTTCAAGGGCCGCGTCTCGATCGGCGACAATGTCGACGACGCCTACGCGCTGGCGAGCCTTGCCATCGGCCTGAAAGACTGGACCAAGATGACCGACGACCAGTTCAAGCAGGCGTCCGACTTCCTGCGCCAGGTGCATAAGAACGTTCGCCTCTACTGGTCCGATACCACCGACATCGTGCAGGCTCTGTCTGGCGGCGAGATCGACCTCGCCTGGGCATGGAACGACGCCACCGCCCAGTCCGTGCTGGCAGGCGCGCCGATCAAGGGCAAGAAGGACACAGACGAAGGCATCTCGACCTGGGTCTGCGGCTACGTGATGTTCAAGGACGCACCCGACAACAAGGACCTTGCCTATGACTACCTGAATGCCGTCAACGATCCGGAAGTCGCCAAGGTGCTGGTCGGCGACTGGGGTTACGGCCAAGCCAACACCAAGGGCATGGCCGGCGTCGATCCGGCGGTGCTGAAGGAAAAAGGCTACGACAACGTCGAAAAATTCATCGACAAGACGCTGTTCCAGTCGCCGGTCCCCGCCGACCTCAAGCTCAAGATGATCGCCGAGTTCGAGAAGATCAAAGCCGGCTATTGAAGAAACTGTCCGGCGGCATCGACGTCGATGCCGCCGACGACGCGCGCCAGCGCGGCATGGTAGAACGTTTCGCGCTCCATCAGCCACCGATGGGCATGCGGCCATGTGGCGGTATCGGTCGAAGCGAGCGCCAGCCGATCGAGGTAAGGATAGCCGCCGCTTGCGGCAGCGACGCCGAGGGCGCGGCCGATGCGCGGTTCATAAAGGTCGAGCTTGCGTGCCGCGCCCTTCAGCGAAAGCCCACGCTCGCCGCGCACGAACAGGCCGACGCTCCGGTTGGTCAGATAAAGCGAGATGAAGAGGTCTGTCCCGGCGACCGCGCGCCAACGCGAGTAACGATTGCCGCGCAACAGGCGCAAGCCGGGCCGCAGCGCTACGTAACGCTCCCAGAACAGCGCACAGTCCGCCGATGAAAGCTTGCGCAGGCCGATCGGGGGAAACGGTTCGAATTCCGGCATCCCGACAATGCACACTGTCGGCAGGGGCGCGTCAATCCGCCATCGCCACCAGCGCTTCCGGATCGTAGGCAAGGCGGACGGCGGCGCCGACCGGAATGTCGTCGGCGCCGAAATCGTTGGTCTCGGTTACCGACAACGGCTTTTCCAGCCCCGGTATCTCGACGACCAGTTGCGTGATCTCGCCGAAATAGTGCCGCTCGACCACCTTGCCCGCAACCTCGAAATCGGCCTTGTCGTTATCCCACAGAACGCGCAGCCGCTCAGGGCGGATACCGAGCGTCGCGGCATTGCCGTTGCGCACGAAGGCTTGCGGCCTGTCGGTGGTGACGCGGCCGAAGCCCAGCGTGTCGACGGTCAGCGAAGCACCGTTCTCTTCCACGATATCGGCCTTGACGAAATTCATGCCGCCAAGGAAGTCGGCGACCTGGCGGTTGACCGGGCGCTGGTAGATCTCCTTGGGCGAGGCGACCTGCGCGATCCTGCCGCCGAACATCACCGCGATGCGGTCGGACATGGCCAGCGCCTCGTACTGGTCGTGCGTGACCAGGATGAAGGTGATGCCGACCGCCTGTTGCAAACGGCGCAGTTCGATCTGCATCTGCTCGCGCAGCTTCGCGTCCAGCGCCGACAGCGGCTCGTCCAGCAGCAAAACTTTCGGCCGCATCACCAGCGCACGCGCCAGCGCCACGCGCTGCCGCTGCCCGCCGGACAGTTCGGTGGCGCCGCGCTTGCCGAGCCCCGTCAGCGACACCTGCGTCAGCGCCTCGTCGACCCGGCGCTTTTCCTCCACCTTGTCGAGTCTCAGGCGCTTCAGCCCATAGGCGACGTTCTGCTCGACGTTCAGGTGCGGGAAGATCGCATAGCTCTGGAACACCATGTTGGTCGGCCGCCGGTTGGCCGGAATGCCCTCCATCGGCTGGCCGTCGACGGCGATCGAGCCGCTGGTCGGATTGTCGAAGCCGGCGATCATGCGCAAAAGCGTGGTCTTGCCGCAGCCCGATGGTCCCAGCAGCGAGAAGAACTCCCCTTCCCGGATCGTCAGGTTGGCGTCGTCCAGCGCCTTGAACGCGCCGTAGCTGCGGGTGACGTTGCTGATCTCGATCATGGTGCGCCGATTCACGGGGAACTCGGGCATCGGCCGCTCAGGCATAAAGGCCTCCCTCGGTGTTGGCACGGTTGGCGGCGCGGCGGCGCAGGATTTCGGCCAGCGTCATCATCACGAACGAGGCCACCAGAAGCAGGGTGCCGAGCGCCAGCACACCCGGCAGCTTGGCGGCGAACCGCAACTGGCCCCAGATGTAGATCGGCAGCGTCGCCTCGGTGCCGGTGAGGAAGAAGGCGATCATGAATTCGTCGAGCGAGATGGTGAAGGAAACCAGCAGGCTGGAGATGATGGCCGGCGTTACCATCGGCAGGGTGACGCGGCGAAACGTGCCGAAGGCCGATTCGCCGAGATCGGCCGAGGCTTCCTCGAGGCTGCGGTCGAAGCCTTCGAAGCCGGAGGTCAGCACCGTCATCGAATAGGGGATGCAAATCAGGATGTGGCCGAGCACGACGGTGAACAACGACAGGCTGAGGCCCAGTTGCAGCATCACCAGAAGCATGGAAATGGCGATGATGATTTCCGGCAGCACCAGCGGCGCCATGATCAGGCCATTGATGGGGCGGCGGCCCGGAAAGCGGTAGCGGGTGATGGCGCGCGCCGCGAGAACGCCGAAGGTGGTCGCCAGCACAGAGGCCGAAACGCCGACGATCAGGCTGTTCCACGCGGCGTCGAGCAGCGCCGGCGTATGCGGCAGTTGCTCGTACCACTTCCAGGTGAAGCCCGAGAGAGGAAATTTCGGCGTAGCCGCCGTGTTGACCGAAAAGATCGGCAGGAAGATCACCGGCAGGTACAGGAAGACGACGTAGAGCAGCGCATAAGTGCCGAGCCAGCTGCCGCCGGGCATGAAGCGGCGCAGGCCCCTCATCGCGCCAGCCTCGCGGCGGAGCGCAGGATGAACACCGCCGCCGCCGCCATGGCGCTGACGATAATCATGGTCGTCACCGAAAGTGCGGCCCCCAGCGGCCAGTTGGCGGCCTTGCCGAACTGCGCCTGGATGGTGTTGGCGATCATCACACCGTCCTTGCCGCCGACCAGCTTCGGCGTCACATAGTCGCCGACGGTCGGGATCATGACGATCAGCAAAGCGGAGATGACGCCCGGCATCGACAGCGGCAGCGTCACCCTGAGAAAACTGCGCAATGGCCCGTCGCCCAAATCCTTCGCCGCCTCGACCAGCGTGCGGTCGACCTTCTCCAGCGACACGAAGATCGGCAAAATCGCGAACGCCGCCCAGGCATGGGTCAGCGTGATGATGACGGCGCTTGAATTATAGAGCAGAGCGGTGGTCGGATGATCGGTTATGCCGAGGCCCATCAGGCCAGAATTAAGTACGCCGTTATAGCCGAGGATAACCTTCCAGGCCATGACGCGCAGAAGGTAGCTGGTCCAGAACGGGATGGTGATGAGGAACAGCCACAGCCCCTTGCGCTGGCCGCCATGGAAGGAAATGTAATAGGCGATCGGATAGGCCAGCACGACGGTGAACAGGCTGACCATCACCGAGATATAGAGCGAGCGCCACAAAAGATCGCGGTACATCGGCTCGGTCAGGGCTATTCGGTAGTTCTCCAGCGTGAAGGTGCGGTCGATGGTGAGGTAGTGCTGCGTCCAGAACGAATGCGCGATGACCACCAGGATCGGCACGGCCAGCAGCACGAAGGCGTATAGAAAAGTGGGGCTGATCAGCGACAGGCCCTGAACGGCTTCGGATTGCAGAAGGGCCTTGCCGCGGGCTCGCGTCATGCCTGGCCGTGCCGGCCGTTCCGCGACCGCCGTCATTGTAGGTCGCCACGCTCGGTGCTGGCCGCCGGTCTGAGCATTTCCGCCATGCTGTCATCCCATCGTGACCCGGCTGTTCCCGCGCCGGCTTTCTTTCATCATGCGCGCATCCACGGATTGAAATCAAGCTCTAATTCTGCAATATTGATTGAACGGACATTCAAAATGAAGTGAAGAAGGAGGCGATTTCCAGAGCTTGGGATGCCGCCTGGAAGCTTCGGTCCGCTTGAGATTCATGGGATGGATGCGAGGCGAACAATGGCTGCGGCAAGAGATATCGGAACGAATGGCGCCGACGATTGTGCCATGGACGCCGTGGAGCTCGCCACGCGCCATCTCGTCCAGCCATGGCCCTATGCCGGCTCGGTCGGTGCCGAGGCGCGCACCCTGATCGGCGAAGGCGACGGCATCTACATCACCGACGCCAATGGCAAGCGCCTGATCGACGGCCCCGCCGGCATGTGGTGCACCAATGTCGGCCATCGCCGCGAGGAACTGGCGAGGGCCATGTACGACCAGACGATGCGGCTTTCCTACAACACGCCGTGGTACACGATGAGCGCGCCGTCGGCCGAGCTTGCCCGGCGCATCGCCGACCACGCGCCCGGCGACCTTAGCCATGTCTTCTTCACCACCGGTGGCTCGACCGCCGTCGAGACGGCGCTGCGCTTCATGCAGTTCTTCAACAACGTCAAAGGCCGGCCGGAGAAGAAGCTGATCCTGTCGCGCGGCGGCGCTTATCACGGCTCCACCTACCTGTCGGCCTCGCTCAACGGCCGCGCGCGCGACCGCGACTGGATGGACGGTATCGAGGGCCTCGTCGTTAAATTGTCCTCGCCCGATCCGTTCCGCCGCCCGAAAGGCATGAGCGTCGAGGCATTCGGCGACTTCCTGGTCGATGAATTCCGCGACACCGTCGCCCGCATCGGCGCCGAAAGGATCGGCGCCTTCGTCGGCGAACCCGTGCAGGCATCCGGCGGCGTCATCGTGCCGCCTCAAGGTTACCTGAAGTGCATCCGCGAGATCTGCCGCGCCAACGACATCCTCTACATATCGGACGAGGTGGTCACCGCCTTCGGCCGGCTGGGGTCCGTGTTCGCTTCGCAAGACTGCTTCGGCATTGATCCGGACATGATCACCTTTGCCAAGGGCGTCACCTCCGGCTATTTCCCGCTCGGCGGCGTCGTCATCTCGGGGCGGCTTTTGGAAGACCTGCGCCGTTCCAACCATCCGGACGCGCTGTTCGGCCACGGGCTGACCTATACCAGCCACCCGGTCGGCTGCGCGGTGGCGCTGAAGAACCTCGACCTGTTGGAAGACGGCGTGCTTGCCCATACGCGTGAGATCGCGCCCTATTTCCAGGCGCAACTGAAGACGCTGGAGGAACTGCCGCTGGTCGGCGAGGTGCGCGGCATGGGGCTGATGGCCTGCGTCGAATGCGTGGCCGACCGCGACAGCAAGAACCCGCTCGAACTGGACAAGAATGTCGGCGCCCGCATCGACGCGCACTGCCAGGAACTGGGGCTGCTGGTGCGACCGCTGATCAACATGTGCGTGATGTCGCCGCCGCTCGTCATCACCCGCGGTCAGATCGACGACATGGTCGGCATTTTGCGCGAAGGCATTTCCCGCACCATGGACGATCTGCGCAAGGAAGGCGTGTGGCAGGGGTGACGGAACCGGCGGTAAATGGCCGTCAAGTTCGGCGGCCGGCTCGCCGGGGCAGGATGCCGAGCACCAGCATGCAGCCCGTGACGATGATGGCGGCGCCGCAAATCTGAATCCGGGTAAGGGGCTCCTTGAGCAACAGAGCCCCCACCAGCACGGCAACGATCGTCACCCCGAATTCGACGCTGATGGCGCGCGTCGGCCCGATCACCGAAACCAGCCTGAAGTAGATCACGTAGGTCAGCGCGCTCATGATACAGGCAAGGATGAGAAGATAGAGGAAATCGATCGGCACCGGCATGGCGGGGATCGGCACCACAAGCAGCAACGGCAGCGTCATCAGCCCGCCGGCCAGGAAGGACCCCGCCGCGACTTCCAGCGAGCCGGCCCGACGCAGGTGCAGGCTGGCGTAATTGCTGCCGAAAGCCGCCGAAAACGATGCAAACAAGCAGGCCGCGCAGCCAAGAAGGAAGGACGGCGTTACCGGCACAGCCGGGAACCCGACCAGAAGCACGATGCCGCCCATGCCGAGCAGCAGCCCGACCAATCGGGGCGTCGTCATCCGCTCCAGCCCCCAGAACTGGCTGATCATCATGGAAAACAGCGGAATGGCCGCCACCAGGATGGCGGCCATGGCGGTTCCGATCAGCGGGGTGCCGTAGGACAAGCCGATCAGTTGCCCCGCCACCGTGGTGGCGCCGACAATGGCATAGGCGCGCCAGCCGAGGCTGAAGGAGAGATTGCGTCGCAACGCCTTGGCAATGCCGATCAGCGTCGCGCTTGCCAGAAGGCAGCGCAGGGTCACCGCGCCCACCCAGCCGAAGGCTGCGACGACCTTGACCAGGACAAGGAAAGACAAGCCCCAGGTCACCGCCAGGAACAGATAGTCGACGATATCGCGAGCGCGCATGGAGATGGAGGCCCTTGGCTGCGACGGCAGCGCTGCTGTCGGCTCCTAGTGCCTCACAGGGGCGATGGCAAGCACGCAGCCGACCGCGCGCCAGAGCGCTGCCCTCACCCGCCGGTCGGCCTGCGCGGATGTCGCGCATCTGACAAAAGATGGTCGCTCCGGAATAGCCTGACGAGGGATCGCATGGCACATGCGCCGGAGAAATTCCGCCGGTGCTTCGATGACGAGAACCTTCTCCACCCTGATCGGCTTTGCCGCCATCCTGACCTGGTCTTTTCTGGCGCTGCTTTCGACGGCGGCGGGGCCAGTGCCGCCCTTCCAGCTGGCGGCGATGACCTTCTTTCTCGGCGGGCTGGTCGGCGCCGGCAGCTGGCTGTTTCGTCCGCAGGCGCTCCGGACGCTGCGCCAGCCATGGCAGGTCTGGGCGCTCGGCGTCGCCGGGCTGTGCATTTACCACTGCGCCTATTTCTTCGCCATCCAGTCCGCGCCGCCGGTCGAGGCGAGCCTGATCGCCTATCTATGGCCGCTGCTGATCGTCGTCTTCGCCGCCTTCCTGCCGGGCGAGCGGCTGCGCGGCCATCATCTGGTCGGCGTGCTGCTCGGCCTTGCCGGCGCGGTCATCGTCATCACCAAGGGCGGCAGCGTCGGGCTGGCCGACGGCATCAGGCCCGGCCATGTGATCGCGCTTTTCTGCGCCTTTGTCTGGTCCGGCTATTCCGTCCTGTCGCGCCGCTTCGGCAAGGTGCCGACCGACGTGGTGGCCGGCTACTGCCTGATCACCGCCGCCGTGGCCTTCGTGCTTCATCTCGGCCTCGAAACGACGGTCGTCCCACAAACCGCGACGCAATGGACGGCGATCGTCGTGCTCGGCACCATCCCGCTCGGCGCGGGTTTTTATGCGTGGGACTGGGGCTGCAAGCACGGCGACATCATGGTGCTCGGCGCGCTGTCCTACGCGGCGCCGTTGTTCTCAACTGTCGTCCTGCTGTTGGCGGGCTACGGCGCTTATCACTGGCCCGTCGCGCTTGCCTGCGCCCTCATCATCGCCGGCGCGCTGATCGCGGCCAGGGACATGCTGTTTAGGCGAACAAGGCCGGCAAAGCCCGAGCCTTCGCCGGCCGCCTAAAGCATGCCTCCCGGAAGGGGCACCGGCTTCAGGGCAAAGACATGCGTGAAATCAAGAACCTAAAGCGTACGGAGCGAATCTGAAAGATCGCGACGCGCTTTAGGCCGAAACTGCAGCTTGCCCGCGCGCGCCTAGCGTCTCGTTGACGCTTGCCATCTCCTTCTCGTCCGGTGCGCTTTCCAGATTCAGCACCGGCAGCATCCTGCGCAGATGGTCGTGGTGGGTGCGCACGCCGTATTCGAGGTCGGACAGGTAAAACCCCTCGAAGGACTTGGACAGCATCGATTCGTTCGACCAGATGGTCAGTTGCACGTCCTCGTTCATGGTGTCGCGGTCGATGCGGTAGGACAGATAGCGCGCCGCCGCCTGCTCACGGGTTTCATCGCGGTAGCGGTAGATGGCGCCGCGCAGCAGCGTCTCGCCCGTCGAAAGTGGGAACTCCTGGTAGAACTGCACCGATTCCGGCATCACGGAAATGACCGCGTTTGGAAAGATGCCGTAATAGACCCACGCCTTTTTCAGATAATCCGGCAGGCGTTCCTGCTCCGGCGCGATGTTGACATACTGCCTGACGCTCCAGCGGCGCCCGGCATGCGGATTATAGGTGGCAAACGAGCGCGACACGCCGTTGACGAAAGGCTCGTCGAAATAGGTCGCGCCATAGAGGTCCTGCAAGGCCGGATGCGCCATGGCGACATGGTAGCCCTCATTGTCGACGTCGCGCACCGACTTCCAGTTCACCGGCGATGTCTGCGTCCAGATTCCCCAGGACGGCACCATGTCCTCGGCCTTGTAGTGCGCCATCTCGGCTTCGACCGGTTTCATGAGTTCGGCGACCGAAGGCTGCGGCCCGCCTTTGCGAAAGCGGATGAAGATGAAGCCCATCCATATTTCCACATCGAGCGGCATCAGGCCGAACTCGGTCTTGTCCAGTTCGGGAAAAGTGGCTGGCCGCGCGGCACCTCGCAGCGTGCCGTCGAGGTTATAAACCCAGCCGTGGAACGGGCACACCAGCGCATTCTTGCAATTGCCCCGGTCGTCGGCGACGACACGGCTGCCGCGATGCCGGCACATATTGTTGAAGGCGCGCACCACGCCGTCTTTGCCGCGAACCACCAGCGCACGCTCGCCAACCACGTCCATGGCCAGATAGTCGCCGGCGTCCGGTATGTCGCAAACATGGCCGGCAATCTGCCAGTGATTGCGGAAAACGTGCTCCTTCTCGAGTTCGAGCAGTGCCTCGGAATGATAACTCCAGCCCGGCAGGCCCCGACGGTCCCAATCGTTGGGGATGGCCACGTCAAGGAGATGCGGGTTCATGTGAAGTCTCTTCTTTTTGTTGAATATTCATTCAATAAGATCACATTTTTCATTGTAATGCAATGGCTTGCACGGTTTTCACTTTCTCCACACTCAAACCTGACAGCTTGATCCGGCGAAATTCCGCCGATTTTTCCGCAGCTTAGGCAGGCATTCCATATCGGTCCGCACCACCAAACTGGGTAGGCCCATTGCGGGCGAAAAATATGAGCCCGGCATATCGAATATCTTGCAATCGAGCGGCGCGCGTCTATGGTTAACGAATTATGAACACGTTGACGATCGACATCAGGAAAGCCGAGCCGCGCGATGCCGCCGCGATTGCCGACGTGCACCAGCAGGCCTGGAACGGCGCCTATGCCGGGATTATCCCGCACCGCGCGCTGACGTCGATGATCAACCGGCGCGGCCCCGACTGGTGGGCCAACGCCATCCGCCGCGCAGCAACGGTCCTCGTCGTCGAGATCGGCGGCAAGATCGCCGGCTACACCACCGTCGGCAGGAATCGTGCCCGCGAGCTGAAGCAGCAGGGCGAGATCTACGAGCTTTACCTGCGCCCCGAATATCAGGGCATCGGGCTGGGCAGCCGGCTGTTCGCCGCCGCGCGCGCCAGGCTCGCCGACAACGGCCTGAAAGGCATGGTGGTGTGGGCGCTCGAAGACAACCAGAACGCGCTGGCCTTCTATGCCGGCGCTGGCGGTCGCGATGTTGCCGAAGGTGTCGAGATATTCGAGCAGAAGGCCCTGAAGAAAGTCGCCTTCGTCTGGGAGTGACCGGCCGCCAGTCCTTCTTTTCCGGTTTTATGCCATAACTGTGCGCCTTTGAACCAATAGCCGCATTGCCTGCGGCCTTCCTTGCCGCTATCGGTCGCGCCAATCATGCCCGCCGCAAGCCGCAAACGGTTCCGGAACGGGCATGCGTGAAAACATCAAGCTGAAGCGCGCCCGACTGCTCCCAAGGATCGCGGTGCGCTTTTGGACAAAGGACAAACAGCCATGCGCATGGAAGCCATCGCCACCGGAAACAATCCGCCCGAAGACGTCAACGTCATCATCGAAGTGCCGGTCGGCGGCGAGCCGATCAAATACGAGATGGACAAGGACGCCGGCACGCTGGTGGTCGACCGTTTCCTCTACACGCCGATGCGCTACCCCGGCAATTACGGCTTCGTGCCGCATACGCTTTCGGGCGACGGCGACCCCATCGACGTGCTGGTCTGCAACACGCGCGCGCTGATTCCCGGCTGCGTCATCAATGTGCGGCCCATCGGCGTGCTGTTGATGGAAGACAATGCCGGCATGGACGAGAAGATCGTCGCGGTGCCGTCGCCGCATCTCACCAAGCGCTACGAGAACGTCACCAACTACACCGACCTGCCGCAGATCACGCTAGACCAGGTCGGCCACTTCTTCGAGCATTACAAGGACCTCGAGCCCGGCAAGTGGGTGAAGCTCGGCGGCTGGCAGGACGCAGCCTACGCCCGCAGGATGATCGTCGAAGCCATCGAGCGCGCCAAGGGCAAGTAACCGGCGTACTGCCGGGCAACCGGCAGCATTACCGGCTGGTGAAAGCCTCGCGGATGGCCTCGGCCATGCCGTCGATGGCTTCGCCGCTGGCCAGCGGATTGCGCCGCAACACCACGTTGGACGAATCGATATCGCCAAAGCCGTCGGCTGCCGTCAACTCGCGGCAGCCCGCCGGAATGTTGCTGCGCGAGATCGGCGCGATCGCAAGCCCCGAGGTGACGGCAAGCTTGAGGCCGCCGGTGGTGGTGCTCATAAAGGCGATGCGGTGCGAAAGCCCGCGCTGATCGAGTGACCGCAATGCGAAGTCGCGGCACCAGCCGTCGCGGCTGTAGAGCGCGATCGGCACCGGCCGCTCCTCGTGTACGGCATGCAGCGTCGAGGTCACCCATACCGTCGGGTCCTGCATCAGCACTTCGCCGCCGCCGAAATCCTGCCACTCGAACACCACCGCAAGGTCGAGTTCCCCGGTGGCCAGCGCCTCGACCTGCGAGGGAGAATGGGCGTAGCGCACCGTGACCTCGACCTGCGCATGCCGCCGGGAGAAGGCGCTGAGCGCCCGCGACAAGATCGAATGACCGTATTCCTCCGGGATGCCGATGCGCACCGGGCCGTCGAGCGGCGGCGCCCGCATTGCCGCTGCCGTCTCGTCCAGCAACGAGACGATGCGCCGTGCATTGTCGATCAGGTCTGCGCCCCGCTTCGTCAGTGCCACGCCGCGCGAACCGCGCTCGAACAGCGCGCCGCCGACGACCGCTTCAAGTTTCTTGATCTGCATCGAGAGGGCCGATTGCGTGCGGCCGGCCTTCTGCGCCGCCCTGGTGAAATTACCGGTTTCCGCCACCGCGACGAAGGTGCGCAACAGGTCGCTGTCGAGAGGTGGCCGCATCGCTGTCGCCATAAGCAGATTTGATTGCAGCCATCATTTCAATTCGTTTGAAACATGTCAAACCCTGGCAGATAGTTGGGGTTCCTCACTCGTGCCCGCTGCCTCCGGTGGCGGGTTCTTTTTCGTCGGAAAGCAGCGCCATGCCGCTTCGGGAAGCGTGATCCATGCACAACAGCCTGTTGCGCGGCATTGCCTGTCTGTGCCTGGGCATATTGGTGTTTTCTCTCCAGGATCCGATCATCAAGGCCGTCTCCGGGCGCTATCCGCTGACCGAGGTGATGGCCATCCGCTGCCTAGTGGCTTTTCCCATCCTCATGGCCATCGTCCACCGGGAAAACGGCCTGGGTGCCCTGCTTTCGCCCCATCTCGCCCTGCTGGTGCTGCGGGCGGCGATCCTTTTTTTCTCCTATACCTTCTACTATCTCGCGATCGCGGCGCTGCCGCTGGCTGACGCGATCGCGCTGTTCTTCACCGCGCCGCTGTTCATCGTCGCCATGGCCGGGCCCTATCTGGGCGAACGAATTACCGGCCGCACGCTCGCGACCATCCTGCTCGGCATGGCCGGCGTCCTCTTCATGCTGCGTCCCAGTGCCGGCTTGTTCGATTGGGCGGCGCTGCTGTCGCTGGCTTCGGCGGCGTTTTACGGGTTCGGGCAACTCATGGCACGCAAGATGGGTAATTCGGAATCGGCCAGTGTCATGACGTTCTACCAGAATGGCATCTATCTGGCCGGCGCCATGGTCGTGGCGGCCGTCTTCCAGGCCACCGGCCTCAACCACGCCACCCACCCCAGCCTGGAATTCCTGGTACGGCCATGGACCTGGCCGACGCTCTCCGATTTCGCCCTGATGGCAGCCTGCGGCCTCATCGCATCGGCGGGCATGATTCTGCTGTCGCAAGCCTACCGGCTGGCATCCGCCAACCGCGTTGCGACATTCGAGTACACGGGCATCCTGTGGACGCCAATGTGGGGCTTTTTCTTCTTTGCCGAGATACCCCGGCAAACGACCATCATCGGGGCTGCCTTGATCGTGGGCGCGGGCCTGTTGGCGCTGGGTTCCGGCAGGCGGCGGCACTCGGCCATCGCCTGAGAGCAGGCGATGGTCAGGCGAAACAGGCCAGCGCCTGTTCGACCCGCGAGCGGATTTCAGCCAGCGTGAACGGCTTCTGCACGACATCGAGGATGATGCCGTTCAGTTCCTCGGCGCGTTCGCGCTGGTCGGCATAGCCGGTCATCAGTACGATTCTCAGGCCGGGAAATTTCATCGCCGCCGCCTTGGCCATCTCGATGCCATCCATTTCCGGCATGCGTATGTCGGAGACGACGATATCGTAGCCGCCCTGCGCTTCAATGATGAGCCCAAGGCCCTGCGCGCCGTCTTCCGCGACATCGACGCTGTGGCCCGCGCGCTCGAAGGCGCGGGCAGAGAGGGTACGGACGGACTCGTCGTCCTCGACGATCAGAAGTTTTGCCATGCGCGGATATTTGGCGGGGAAAAGTTGAATTTTCCTGAAGCCGCCGGCGAATTAAGCGTCGCCGCGCACAATGCCGACGAACGGCAATTCCCTGAAGGCGTGACCCGCGTCCATGCCGTAGCCGACGACGAAGTGGTCAGGACAATCGAAGCCGACATAATCGGCGTTGAGGTCGGTCTGGCGGCGCATGCGCTTGTCGAGCAGAACCGCGATCGAGCAGCTTTTGGCGCCCCGCGACAGCATCAGTTCGCGCGTGAATTTCAACGTCTTGCCGGATTCGAGGATGTCGTCGATCAACAATATGTCGCGCCCGGCGACTTCGTTGTCGATGTCGCGCAGCACCCGGACCTGGCCGCTCGTGGTGCCCGCGCCATAGCTGGAGATGAAGATGAATTCCATTTCCGGCGACAGCCCGACATCGTGCATGGCGCGAATGAGGTCGGCCGCGAAGATGAAGGAGCCCTTCAGGATCGAGATGACCAGAAGATCGTGGTAGTCGTGTTCGGCGATTTCCTTGGCCAATTCCAGGTTGCGTCGGGCAATGGCCGACGCCGAAAACAGGACCTCTATGTCCTTGCCGCGCACGACTGGCATGGTTCGCCTTCTCCGGAATTGCCGCCTATTCGGCAAAAACGACCGAAACGGTCTTCACCCCGTTCTTAGGCAGGTCGAGCCGGCTCGAAAAGGCAAATCTTTCACCTGGAGCCAGCGGATGCCCGGCTGTCCCCAACGTATAGCGGGTGATGCGGCCGTCATTGGTGGCCACCTTGATCTCCAGCGGCGGCAGGGGCGCGGCGCTGGTGCCGTCATTGGCGGCCTCACCGTCGACGAAAAGCAGCGGCTTTGCGCTGGAAACATCGACGCGCGACGTCACGCCGGAAATGCTGAATGCCGCCCCGCCCGGCTGGACGGCGGCAAAGAACGGCATCTGGCGCACCAATGCATCGCCGCCGGAAACCCAGAAGGCGGCAAGGGCCGCGCCGATGCCGGCGATCCAGAAGATGGGGCTGCCACGCGATGCCTCTGCCCGCAAAGGGGCGCCGTCCGGCTTGCGCAGCATGTCCATGCCTTCGACGGAAGGGGTTGGCGCAACAGCCTGAGCCGGCTGGGCGGCACGCGCGCGGCCGGCCGGCTGCGACACCACCTCGTAATCGGCCTCGACAATGTCGTGCGAGATAGAACGAAAGGCGCGGGCCGCCGCCGTTTCGCCGGATGAGGCCCCGATTGCCGGGCCAGTCATGATTTCGCCGGAAACCGGGCGTGCCGTACGCGCGTCAGCCATGCTGGCCCTTATTCGCCCCCTGATTTGCATGCGTTTCTTTTTCGTAAATGGGAATGGTTAACATTTTCCGACCGGAGCCTTCGTGACGAGCCCAAACCTCAAGAAAATTAACCGCCGGTTAACCATGAAAATCCATGTTCGGCTGGAAAAGAAGGGTGGTTCGCCGCTCGAAAAAAGCCTAGGTCGTCGAACGTGATCCGCTTCGAAAATGTCGGCCTCCGCTATGGCATGGGTCCGGAAATCCTCCGCGACATATCCCTGCACATACCGGAGCGCTCGTTCCAGTTCCTGAGCGGCCCTTCGGGCGCCGGCAAGACGACGCTTCTGCGCCTTCTGTTCATGTCGCTGAAGCCGACACGCGGGCTGATCACCATGTTCGGCAAGGACCGCGCCCGCATCTCGCGCACTGAGTTGCCGCTGCTGCGCCGCCGCATCGGCGTCGTCTTCCAGGATTTCCGCCTGCTCGACCACATGACCACCTACGAGAACGTGGCGCTGCCGCTGCGCGTGCGCGGGCGCGAGGAGGCGAGCTACCGCACCGACGTGATCGAACTCCTGAAATGGGTCGGGCTCGGCGAGCGCATGCATGTGCTGCCGCCGGTGCTGTCGGGCGGCGAAAAGCAGCGCGCGGCGATCGCGCGCGCGCTGATAGAGCAGCCGCGCATCTTGCTCGCCGACGAGCCGACCGGCAATGTCGACCCGCCGCTGGCGCGCCGTTTGCTTCGGCTGTTCATCGAACTCAACCGGCTGGGGACGGCGGTGGTCATCGCCACCCACGATCTCGGCCTGATGGAGCAGGTCGACGCGCGCCGCATGATCCTGGCCGGCGGAAGGCTGGACATCTATGACTGACACCTTCGCCGTCGAACCCCATCAGGAAGACATCCCCGAAGGCGACATGGAGCAGGGCGGCGCCCGCTCGCGCGAACAGCGCAAGATGGCGTCGATCGTTCCTTCCCAGAACATCGCCGGCCGCGCGCTGGTGCTGGTCATCGCCATCATGACCTTCCTGTCGTGCCTGACCTTCGGCGCCGTGACGCTGGTGCGCGACACCGCCTCCGTCTGGGAAAACCAGATTTCGCGCGAGGCGACGATCCAGATCAAGCCGGTCGACGGCCTCGACATGGAGGCAGCCCTGACCGCCGCCGAAGGCATAGCCAGCGGCTTTCCCGGCGTGACCGGCGCCAAGATCGTCGACCGCGCAGCGACCGCCCGCCTGCTGGAGCCGTGGCTTGGCGCCGGCCTCAACATCGATGAACTGCCGGTGCCGCGCCTGGTCATCGTCACCATCGACGAGAACCGCCCGCCCGATTTCGCCGCCATCCGCACCGCCCTCGTCAAGAAAGTGCCGAGCGCCAGCCTCGACGACCATCGTACCTGGGTCGACCGGCTCGTCGCCATGGCGCACACGACGGTGACCATCGGCGTCGCCGTGCTGGCGCTGATGCTGTCGGCGACGGTGCTGACGGTGGTGTTCGCCACACGCGGCGCCATGGCTGGCAACGGGCACATCATCGAAGTGCTGCATTTCGTCGGCGCCGAAGCGGGTTTCATCGCCCGCGAATTCAGGCGGCATTTCCTGCTCACCGGTATGAAGGGGGCGGCCGCAGGCGGCATAGCCGCCATCGTCGTCTTCATCGTGTTCTCGTGGTGGTCGTCGCGCAACATGGCCACGCCGCAGGCCGACCAGGCGACCGCCCTGTTCGGAAACTTCGCCATCGGCTCGGCAGGTTATCTGGGCGTGGTCTTGATGGTGCTGGTGATCGGCGCGCTCACCGCCGCCACCTCGCATGCGACGGTGGTTGCCTATCTCAGCGATATCGAGGTCCGCCAGCATGATCCGTCCTGATCACGGCTCGATACATGGCGTTACGGAAAGTGCGCAATTTTCCTATCAACAGCCGCCTTTCACGGCTAACCATCACAGGATGAACGGGCAGGATTCAATAGAATCGACCGCTGGAGCGTTCGTCGGGTCGGGCGATCCGCCACGGGCGGGGCGTTTGCGGCTGGCCTTGCGTGCCGGTGCGGTGCTGTTTGCAGGTGCTGCGGTGCTGTTCGCGGGCGGTTTCGGCTGGTTCGCCAGTCATGTCGCTCATCTGGTGACGCCGACCAACCCCGAAAAGGCGGACGCGATCATCGTTCTGACCGGCGGCACATCGCGCCTCGACGCCGCCATGAACCTTTTGGAGATCGGCAAGGGCCAGCGGCTGCTGATCAGCGGCGTCCACCCTTCCGCAACGCGGCGGCAGCTGCAGATCGCCACCGGCGGCGACAAGGCCCTGTTTTCGTGCTGCGTCGACATCGACCACGCCGCGCTGGATACCATCGGCAACGCCGAGGAAAGCGCCAAGTGGGTGGACAGCCACGCCTATGGCAAGGTCATCCTGGTCACCAACAACTACCACATGCCGCGCAGCCTGCTGGAAATGGGCCGATTGCTCGGCAACGCCAAGCTCGAACCCTATCCCGTGGTCAACTCCAACCTCGACAATGGCGGCTGGCTGACCAAGCCGGAAGCCTTGCGCGTGCTGTTTACCGAGTACAACAAATATCTGCTGGCGCTGGCGCGCGGCATCGTACCGGTGCGCCCGACGGCCGACGGCATTTCGCTGGCCGCGACCACGCGCTGATCCGTTCAGGCGGAAACGATCGCGCCGTTTCCATTTTCCCGGCCTTGGTGTAACCAACCCGGCACATCTTCACCGGGCCGTTTCGCATGCTCCAAATCCGTTCGCTGGCGTTCAATGCCGTCTTCTATGCCAGCCTCATCGTCCAGATGATCCTGTGGACGCCGATTTACTTCCTGTCGCCGCGCAAGCGCGCCTGGTTCATCCCGCGATTCTGGTCGCGAAGCTCATTGTGGCTTTATGAGAAGATCGCCGGAACGCAAAGCCGCATCACCGGGCAGGAAAACCTGCCGGAAGGCTCCTTCATCCTGGCGCCCAAGCACCAGTCGTTCTGGGACACCATCGCCTTCTTCCCCTGTCTCGACGACCCGCTCTACATCTTGAAGCGGGAACTGACCTGGATTCCGTTCTTCGGCTGGTACATCAAGAAGATGCGGATGATCCCGGTCGACCGGGGCAGCCGCTCCAAGGCGCTCCGGATGGTGGTCGCCACCACCAAAGCGGAACTTGCGCGCAACCCGCGCCAGCTCATCATCTATCCCGAAGGCACCCGCCGCCCGCCCGGCGCGGAACCGGCCTACAAATACGGCATCGTCGAGCTTTACAAACAACTGGAACTGCCCGTCGTGCCCGTCGCCCATGTTGCCGGGCTCTATTGGCCGCGCCGGAAATTCCTGCGCTTCCCCGGCACCATCCATGCGCGCTTTCTCCCCCCCATCCCGCCGGGGCTAGGCAAGGAGGAATTCATGGCGCGGCTGATAGGCGATACGGAAAAAGCCTGCGACCAGTTGCTGGTCGAAGCCGCCGCCGCGAAAAACCCGCCGCCGATGCCGCCGACGGCGATTAAGCGCCTGCAGGAACTGCGCGACCCCGGCAAGGCCTGAGGGCTGCGCCCGGCTTCGGCTCGGGAACGGTTCTCAGGCACTCGCCTTGTCGAGTTCGGCCAGATCGTCGGCTCCTAGCGTCAACGAAACCGCCTTGATGAGGCTGTCGACCTGATCGAGCCGGGTCGCACTGGCGATCGGCGCGGTCACTCCCGGCCTTGCGATCACCCAGGCTAGCGCCACTTCCGCCTGGGTCGCCTTATGGCGTCCCGAAACGGCGTCGAGGGCGGCCAGGATGCGCATGCCGCGCGGATTGAGATATTCCTGTATCCCGCCGCCGCGCACGCTTTTGCCGAGGTCTTCCTTGCTGCGGTATTTGCCCGAAAGAAAACCCTTGGCAAGTCCGTAATAGCTGATGACGCCGAGTTCCTCGGCCATGCAAAGATCGCGCAGCGGCCCCTCGAATTCGTCGCGGTCGTAGAGATTGTAGCCTGGCTGCAGCACCTCGTAGCGCGGCAGGTCGCGCAGCCGCGCGACGTCGAGCGCCGCCCGCATCTGGCCGGCGTCGAGGTTGGAAGCGCCGATGAAGCGAACCTTGCCGGCGGCGATCAGCTTCTGGTAGGCGCCAAGCGTTTCCTCGTGCGGCACCGTCGGGTCGGGCCAATGCGACAGGTAGAGATCGACCACATCGGTTTGCAGCCGTTTCAGCGAGGCCTCGATGGCCTTTTCGATATGGGGAGCGGAAAGATCCTTCTTGCCCTGCCCCATGTCGGAACCGACTTTGGTGATCAGCACGATCCGGTCGCGGTTTTTGCGCTCCTTCATCCATTTGCCGATGATGGTTTCGGATTCGCCGCCCGCATGGCCGGGCACCCAGCGCGAATAGGCGTCGGCGGTGTCGATGGCGTTGAAACCGGCGCCGACGAAGCGGTCGAGCAAATCGAACGAGGTTTTCTCGTCGGCGGTCCAGCCGAAGACGTTGCCGCCGAAAACCAGCGGCGAGATGGTAAGGTCGGTTCGACCGAGGCGACGATTTTGCAAGTTCACTCTCCGTTTTGATGACGGCGGAAGGGCGGGATCGGCCCACCGGACCCCACCCGGTTTAACAGCTATGCGCCGGTGTGCCGTTCACACAGCCGTGATCCGCCCCGAAACGTCCTCGAGCCAGCGGTCACGGATGCCCAGCGCCTGCAAATGCTCCATGGTGCTGAGCACATAGGCCTCATTCGGGCCGGACTGGCCGACGGCTCCCGCCACCACGGCGGCCGCATCGACCGCATCCAGCGCGCCCGCATATTGCTCATGGCTGCGATCGGCGATGTAGGCGACCGCCTCGACCCGCTCGCCGCTTTCCAGCCTGAGCGGCAGGGTGCGCTCCAGATAGACGCCGGTGACCTGCTCGCGCTCGCGCAGATAGGCGATGACCGCCGCGCGCGAATCACCGGCAACGCGAAAAGCCATGCCGACGCAGGAACCGCCACGGTCTAGCCCCAGCACCAGGCCCGGCCGGGCCGGCGTGCCACGATGGACGAAGGAATAGATGCAAAGCGCCCGGCGATAGCCGAAAAGCCGCGCCCGCTTGGCTTCGCTATGGGCAAACCCCGGCCGCCACATCAGCGAACCATAGCCAAAAACCCAAAAATCGCCCATATCGCCTAGCCTGATTGCACCCGCTTGTAACCCATGCCGCGGTGTCGCCCCAAAACTGATGTTTGTCCAGCCGCTTCCATTCCTGGCATATGGTCCCACAAGAAACGTTCTTCCAACCCCCGCGCAATCCAGCGAAAGCCCAAGCATGACCGTGAGTACCCCGCAAAAGCCGAAAAGGCGCCGTTTCCTCTGGCTTGCCATCCTTGTCGCGCTGTTCATCGCCTACAGCGCCGGCTGGTTCTACTTCGCCAACCGCGTACGGGCCGAGATCGGCGGCACCATTGCCGCCCTTAACGCGCAGGGCATCAACGCCGACTGCGCAAACCTCGGCGTCAGCGGCTATCCGATCCGCTTCGCTGTTTCCTGCGACAACATAGGATATGAGGACGACGCCAGGAACGTCGCCGTTTCCACCGGCGCGATCACGGCCGTCGCGCCGTTCTACCAGCCGCTGTCGACCGTGGCGACCGTCGTCGGGCCACTGCGCACCGTCGCGCCCGGCATGGCGCCGCTCTGGCTGGACTGGGACAGCATGCATGTCGCCACCGGCCTTTCGTGGCCGATACAGCAAAAAGTATCGCTGCAGGCGGAAGGCTTTTCCGGCCAGACGGATCCGCAGGACGACACCGATCCGGTCCAGTTGTTCAGCGCCACCACGGCCCATACGGAACTGCGGCCCAGCGGGCAGGACCTCGACGCCAACCTCAGCTTCAAGGAATTGCAGGTCGACCCCGGTGCCATCGGCGGGCGGACGCTGCCGCCGCTCGACGGGAGCCTGACGGCGACGCTGAAGAACGGCCTGGCGCTGCTTGCCGAGCCCGCAAACAGCCTGCGCGGCCACTCGATCGACATCAGCCAGC
Organism: Mesorhizobium sp.; assembly: GCA_049647745.1. GTDB lineage: Bacteria > Pseudomonadota > Alphaproteobacteria > Rhizobiales > Rhizobiaceae > Mesorhizobium. Next base: position 6,263 of record JBARYG010000084.1, on the reverse strand, counting down.
TCGAACTGTCTTCCGGCACCGCGCATATCGCAGTGACCGGGCCGATCTCGGTGGATGCCGACGGGCTCATCGATGCCGACCTCGCCATCAAGCTTCAGGACCCGAAGGCGACGGCCACCATCCTCGGCAACGCGATCCCCGAGCAACGGCGGCAGATCGAGCAGGGCTTCGCGGCGCTCGCCCTGCTCGGCAGCCAGCCGGCCATGCCGCTCAAGATCGTCAAGGGCAAGGCTTCGCTCGGCTTCATCCCGCTCGGCCGGATCGGGCCGGTCGAGTAATTACTTGGCCGGATGCTCCACGCTCTGCCGGCCGAAGTCCGGCGCGTCGATGTCCTGCCCGGCCTCGATGATCGAGCGGCGGATAGCCCGGGTGCGGGTGAACAGGTCGAACAGTTTCTCGCCGTCGCCCCAGCGGATGGCGCGCTGCAAGGAAGCAAGGTCTTCCGAGAACCGCGCCAGCATTTCGAGGATCGCATCCTTGTTGTGCAGGCACACGTCGCGCCACATGGTCGGGTCCGACGCCGCCAGACGGGTGAAATCGCGAAAACCGGACGCCGAATATTTGATGACCTCGCTCTTGGTCACCGATTCCAGATCGTCGGCCGTACCGACGATGTTGTAGGCAATGATGTGCGGCAGATGCGAAACGATGGCCAGCGTCATGTCGTGATGGCCGGGGTCCATCGTATCGATATTGGCACCGCAGCGACGCCAGAATTCCGACAGCTTTTCCAGCGCCGCCGGATCGGTATCGGGCAGCGGTGTGAAGATGCACCAGCGGTTTTCGAACAGTTCGGCGAAGCCCGCGTCCGGGCCTGATTTTTCCGTACCCGCCAGCGGATGGCCCGGAATGAAGTGTACGCCTTCCGGCACATAGGGCTGCATCTGCGCGATGACCGAAGCCTTGGTCGAACCGACATCGGTGAGGATCGCACCCTTCTTCAGCGCCGGCGCGATTTCCTTGGCCACGGTGCCCGACGAGCCGACCGGCACCGAGACGATGACCAGGTCGGCGCCGCGCACGGCCTCTTGCGCGTTCGTGGTGTAGCTGTCGCCAAGGCCGAGTTGCTCGGCGCGGTCCAGGGTTTCCTGGCTGCGGGTGGAAATGGCGACATGGCCGGCGAGCTTTTCGCGGGCGATGACACGCGCCAGCGACGAGCCGATCAGGCCGATGCCGATCAGCGCGATCTTTTCAAACAGGGGTTCAGGCATGATTTTTAGCTTTTCAGGAATTCCGTGAGGGCGGCGACTACGCCGCGATTGGCTTCTTCGGTTCCGACCGTCATCCGCAGCGCGTTGGGAAAACCGTAGCCTGCAACGCGCCGCAGGATATAGCCTCGCGCGCTGAGATAGCCGTCCGCCTCGGCCGCCGAATGCTTCGCCTCCTCGGGAAAATGGATAAGAATGAAATTGCCGACGCTCGGCGTGACGCGAAGGCCGAGCTTCGTCAGTCCCCCGGTCAGCCAGTTCAGCCACTGCTCGTTATGCGCCACCGTGCGCTCGACATGGGCACGGTCGCGCATCGCGGCGACGCCGGCCTCGATTGCCGTGGCATTGACGTTGAACGGTCCGCGGATGCGGTTCAGCGCATCGACGATATGGGCCGGCGCATACATCCAGCCGATGCGCGCGCCGCCAAGCCCGTGGATCTTGGAAAAGGTGCGCGTCATGACGACGTTCTGCGCCCCCGCCACCAGCTCGACGCCGGCCTCGTAGTCGTTGCGGCGGACATATTCGGCGTAGGCCGCATCGATCACCAGAAGCACGTTCTTCGGCAGGCCGGCATGCAGGCGACGCACCTCCCCGAACGGCAGATAGGTGCCGGTCGGGTTGTTGGGGTTGGCGAGGAAGACGATCTTCGTTTTCGCCGTCACCGCCGCGAGGATGGCGTCGACATCGGCGCGCTCGTCCGTCTCCCGGACCGATATCGGCGTGGCTCCGGCGCTCTGGGTGTAGATCTTGTAGACCAGGAAGCCGTGCTCGGTGAAAATCGCCTCGTCGCCCGGCGAAAGATAGGCCTGCGACAGCAAGCCCAGAACCTCGTCCGAACCGTTCGAGCAGACGATGTTGGCGGCGTTCAGCCCATGCGCCTCGGCAATCGCCTCGCGCAGCCTCGTCGCCGAGCCGTCGGGATAGAATTCAAGCCGCCCCGCCACCTCACGCGCCGCCTCGATGGCCTTCGGCGAGGCGCCCAGCGGATTCTCGTTGGAGGAAAGCTTGTAGACCTTCGCCACGCCCGCCGGTGCGGCGCTCTTGCCCGGCACATAGGCCTCGATGGCCATGATGCCTGCGCGCGGTGTCGGTCGGTCGGTCGGGGAAGGTACGGACATGGCTCGTTCCGTTGAAACAGGACGGTTGCGGCATACAGGCCGCGACCTTGAATGTCGAGAGAACCGTTGACGCAAGGGCCGCGCGGTCCTAGATGAATGTCGTTCCGTGGTGATTTGGCCGGTCGGCTTGCAGCCACGTTAAAGAAATCGCTAAAAAGGCCGAGCATGACAAGTTCGTTCAGGCCGGCCGCGTTTTCGTCGCCGGTCTTTTGTTTGGAGCCTGTCACATGCCGATCAAGATTCCCGATCAGCTTCCCGCACACGAGGTGCTTGTCCGCGAAGGCGTGTCCGTGATGGACGAGCGCACGGCGCTGCGCCAGGATATCCGTCCGTTGCAGATCGGGCTTCTCAATCTCATGCCGAACAAGATCCGCACGGAGACGCAGTTTGCGCGGCTGCTCGGCGCGACGCCGCTCCAGGTGGAACTGACCCTGGTGCGCATCGGCAACCACAAGGCCAAGCACACGTCGGAGGAACACCTGATCTCCTTCTACCAGACTTGGGAGGAGGTTAAGCATCGCAAATTCGACGGCTTTATCATCACCGGCGCGCCTATCGAACTGCTGCCCTTCGAGGAAGTCACCTACTGGGCGGAACTGCAGCGCATTCTCGACTGGACGGCCACCAACGTCCATTCCTCCTTCTTCATCTGCTGGGGCGCGATGGCTGCCGCCTGGCATTTCCACCGCGTGCCGAAATACACGCTGGACAAAAAGGCCTTCGGCGTCTTCCGCCACCGCAACAACGCGCCGGCATCGCCCTATCTGGCCGGTTTCTCGGACGATTTCGCCATTCCCGTTTCCCGCTGGACCGAGGTTCGCAAAGCCGACATCACGCCGGACACCGGCCTCGACGTGCTTATGGAATCGAACGCGACCGGCCCCTGCCTGCTGGCGGAACCCGCCGGCAACCGCCTCTATATATTCAACCACATCGAATACGATTCCATGTCGCTCAAGGAGGAATACGACCGCGACGTGAAGGCGGGCGTATCGATCGAGGTGCCGCACGAATATTATCCAGACGACGATCCGAGCCGCCAGCCGCTCAACCGCTGGCGTTCGCATGCCCATCTGCTGTTCGGCAACTGGATCAACCAGGTCTACCAGACGACCTCTTTCGACCTCGAAGACGTCGGCGCCCGCCCACAGCCCGTCATGCCCTGAAGCCGAGGCATCGGACCGAAAACTGGAATCCGGTTTTCGGAAAAATTCGACGCCCAAGCAAAGGGACAGATCGCCACTTTGCATCCGTCAGGATGCACGGCGGTCCCTGTCAGGCTTTGCTTTTTTCGCGCGTCCTGGTCGCCGGCGGCGGATCGATCGCACCGGCACGCACCTTCACGGGCTTGAGCGCCGGGGCGGTCGTGTCCTTCACGATGGTTAGCGTCCTGCCAAAGAAACCGCCGTCGGTAAGCGCCCTGCCGATCGTCAGGATCGTCGTGCCGTCGAGGCGCTTCTTGAAGAGTGCCAGAACCCGCTTCAGCGTATCGGCATCGAACGTATCGAGCGCCTCGTCGATGATGACCCATTTAGGACGGCGCAGCGCCGTGCTGGCCAGGACCAGCAGCCGCTGTTCGTCCTCGTTGAGTTCGTGTTCCCAGCGCGCCGTTTTGTCGAGCGAACCGGTGAGGCGCGCAAGGCCGACTTCGGTGAGAACGGCCTTGAGTTCGGCATCGTCGGACTTGTCGCCGCCGGCCGACTGGCTCAGGACCTCGCGCAAGGTCCCCGGCGTGAAATAGGGCGTGCGCGGCATCAGCTCCGGCGCCTCATCGCCGGGTAGGCCGATGCGTCCGCTGCCCCATGGCCACAGGCCGGCAAGGGCGCGGAAGAACAGCGTCTTGCCCGCTCCCGGATCGCCGGTGAGGAGCACGCGCTCTCCCGCCTTGATCTCGACATGCGGTTCGGCCAGCCGCGTGCAGCCGTTCGGGGACTTGATCTCCAGTGCCTCGAACGTCATCGCCCCGTTCTTGTTCTTGCCGATTTCGATGCGCTTTTCCGTGCCGTGTAGCACGTCGGTTTCCTGAAGCGCCAGCCGGAAATCGGCAACGCGCATCAAGGTGGCCCGCCAGTCGGCGATACCGCCGATATTGTTGATGAACCAGCGCAGCGAGGAATGCACCTGATTGAAGGCGCCGACCGCCATCATCAGCCCGCCGAAGGAAATGTCGCCGGCGAAGTAGACCGGCGAGGCGACGAGGATCGGCGCGACCACGGTGATCCAGCCATAGGTATCGGTGACCCAGGCGAGGTTGATCTGCGTGGTGTAGATGCGGCGGATCGCATCGAGCAGCGTGGCGAGGTCGAGTTCCAGCCGCCGCTTTTCGCCAGGCTCGCCGCGCGCCAGCGCGATGGCGTCGATATGCTCGTTGGCGCGCATCATCGAAAAGCGCAGATCGGCCTCGCGCGCATAGTGCTCGCTGTTTTGCTGGATCAGCGGCCGCCCAACCAGCCAGCTCAGCCACGAGGCCGAACCGGCATAGAGGAACGCGGCCCACACCATGTAGCCGGGAATGGCAAGGGAGTGGCCGCCGACATGGAACACGAAGCCGGACGAAAGCGTCCACAATACGCCGATGAAGGAAGCAAGCAGGATCAGCGATTGCAGCAAGCCGATGCCGAGCCCGGTGGTGAGGTCGGAGAGATGGCCGGCGTCCTGCTGCATGCGCTGGTCGGGGTTGACGCCGATGGCACCCGCCTTGGCGACCAGGAAGGCGCGGTTGGGCCGCATCCACTGGTCGATCAGGTCGAGCGTCAACGCTTCGCGCAGCCGCAGCCGGATCGTCTGGTTGAGCCAGGTCTGGGCGACGTTGAGAAACAGCAGCGCCCCGGCGATCTCGGCGAAAACGACAAGCTGGTGCAGGAAATCCGGCAGGTCGCGCCGCTGCAGCGCGTCGTAGAACGGCTGGTTCCAGCGGTTGAGCAGGATCTGCCCGCCGGAGGTCATCAGGATGACGGCGACGATGCCGGCGCAGCTCAAAAGCAGCTTGCGCCGTACCGGCGAGCCGGCCAGCGCCTGCCGGATCGTCGCGATCTGGTCGCGAAGGGTGCTAGCCTGCACGGCATCGGGCGCCGGTTGCGCTGCCGGCTCATCGCCCTGATGATCCGAGCCTGCACGATCCGCGCCGTGTTGATCCGCCATGGATGGTATCCTTGCACTCGTCCGCGATTGCCCCGACCCAAAGACCGTTATGGGCAGGGGCACAGTGTCCCGGTTATCAAAATAGCGCGGCGCGGCGAAGAGTGACGGCGATCACGAATGCGTCGGCCCCGCCATAGGTTGCTCCTGCCGCGCGTCCGCGTTCCTGCCCAGGCCTGCCAGCCCCCGGCCTGTCACCCCTTGCGGCGACAGCACCGGCACGAAAACGCGGCGCGAGGCGCGCTGCGCGATCGGCACGCCCTGATAGATGCGTTTCTGCGCCTCGACGATGATGACGCCTGAGAAGATCGGCCACAGTCGCCGCCCCATGCGTTCCAGGATAGCGTGGAAGCGCATCATGAAGCGCCGCTGCGAAGGCGGAAACAACAGCGCGTCGGTCCAGGCGGCCGGCGTGAAGTTGGCCTCGCGCAACAGTTCGGTAAGTTGCCCGCGCGAAAACGGCCGGCCGATGCCGAACGGCGTATGCTCGAAACGCGCCCACACGCCGCGCCGGTTGGGCACGACGATGACCACCCGGCCCGCCGGCGACAGCACCCGCCAGATTTCGTTCAGCGTCTCGCGCGGGTTCTCGGCATGCTCCAGCGAATGGATGAGCAGCATGCGGTCGATCGAGGAATCGACCAACGGCAGTTCCTCGTCGAACACCAGCGCGGTCGCCGTCGGCCCGCTCGTCGGCCACGCCACCGCCCCTTGCGTCGCCGGCATGAAGGCGAAGACGCGCTCGGCGTCGCTGCCGAAGCGCTCCAGCCATGGCAGCGTGTAGCCAAGGCCGACC